>BEIM01000033.1 GCA_002898995.1 bacterium HR36 | reverse complement strand
GGGGCTGCTCATGCTGTTATGTTGCACGTGACAGCCCGGCAGAGGCTTGCAGGGCCTGGCGGGGCTGCGGAAGGTTAGGAAAACATGGGCGCCTCCTAGGAGCTAGCTTGTCCTCAGCTACGGCATAAGGGCGATGACATGGATGCGGTCTGCTTCGAGGTACTGGCGACATCTGGGAAAGCCAGACTGGGCCGAATGAAAACCCCACACGGCATCGTAGATACGCCAGCTTTCATGCCTGTCGGCACGCAGGCGACAGTTAAGGGCCTGCTGCCGGAACAATTGCACCAGGCTGGGGTGCAGATGCTCTTAGCCAACACTTATCACCTCGCTTTGCGACCGGGTGCTGAACTAATTGCCCTGCTAGGGGGCTTGCACCAATTCATGGCCTGGGAGGGCCCCATCCTGACAGACAGCGGGGGCTACCAGGTGTTCAGTCTTGCGGCGATTCGGCGAATAAGCGATCACGGCGTGGAGTTTCGCTCTCACTTGGACGGCAGTTTACTGGAGCTGACGCCAGAACGTGCTGTGGAGATACAAGAACTCCTTGGCTCGGACATCGCCATGTGTTTAGATGAATGCCCGCCTTATGATGCCTCGGATTCGGTTTTGCGGGAAGCGGTGCGCCGTACGGTGCACTGGGCAGAACGATGCCGCAAAGCGCAGCGCCGCCCAGACCAGGCACTCTTTGGCATCGTCCAGGGCGGTCTTGACTTGGGGCTAAGACGAGAATGCGTACGTGCTCTGCTGGCGCTAGATTTTCCCGGCTACGCATTGGGAGGGTTCAGCGTGGGCGAACCGCCCGAGTTGATGTACCCGATTATGACGCAGACGGCCGATTGGCTCCCTGAGCATAAACCGCGTTACCTCATGGGCGTAGGCCGACCGCAGGATATCCTCGAAGCGGTGGCCGCAGGCGTGGATTTATTCGATTGTGTTCTGCCCACACGCAATGGCCGCAATGCCCAGGCTTTTGCGCGCACAGGGGTTCTTCGTTTGCGCAATGCCGTGCATCGGACCGACCCACGACCTTTAGAAGACGATTGTCCCTGCGTGGCCTGTCGGCAGTTCAGTCGCGCGTACTTGCACCATTTGTTTCACGCCGACGAAATGCTCGGGCCGATTCTGGTGTCGCTGCACAATATCACGTTTTACCAGCGGCTCATGGGAGAAATCCGCCAGGCCATAGCCCAGGGCCGATTCGCTGAATATCGCGCGGCTCGCCTTGCCCAATGCCAGGCTGGCAATTAGGATAAGCTGGCCAGTCGGTTGGCGTTGACTCTGCCCTGCTCGCATCCGACTGCGCTCGCTGCTTGGGTAAGCGCCACCATCCTGGCTCCACCACCCAGGTCTCTACGAGGCTTGCGTCATGGGCTTCTTCGATAGCTGCCCCCAGCTCGGAATTATGCTGCAACTGCCACCGCAGCCCATGCAATCTGGCTGGTTCGCAGTGGTACCAGGTTTGCTTGCGCAGCAGGACCCGTTAGCGGGTTGGGGGTTTTTTGTCCCGATCCTCCTGATGCTAGTGTTGTTCTGGTTCCTGCTACTGCGACACGCCCAGAAACGAGAAAAGGAACGCCAAGAGATGCTGGCTTCGATTCGCAACCACGACGAAGTCATCACGGCGGGCGGCATCATCGGTCGGGTAGTCGCCATCCAGGAAAAAGCTGAAGGTATTGCTGGAGGCGACGACGTGCTGCGGATTGAGGTGGATGATGGCACGCATTTGCGCGTCCTGCGCTCGATGATTATCAAAGTCCGCCGCAAGGACGAAGCTACCAGCGAAAGCAAGAAGAGCTAACGGACTTGAGGGGAAAAGGATGCTGAAGAAGTTTTTCTGGCCGATTGTGATTTGCGTAGTGCCCCTTGTGGTCTCGGCGTGGATTGTGGTAGCGGCCACGCTGAATATGCTCGATCCTCAGGCCGAAGGCGGCTTGCGTTTCAACATGGGCGTGGATCTGGCTGGGGGTACTATTCTCATTTATGAGGTAGACCGGGACTGGTGGTTCAACCGTCTCAGTGACGACCAACGGGCAGAGTTCGATAGCACCCGGCTGGCCAACGCTCTCAAACGCCGCATTGACCCCGCAGACTTGCAGCAGATCACCATTCGTCCAATACAGACTACCCCGCCACGAGTGGAAATCATTTTGCCCCTGCGTCCCGGTCGGCAGCAGGCGGATATTGAGCGAGTCAAGAATGCGGTGGGCCAAGTTGGGAAACTCGAATTTCGCTTGGTGGCTGACACCCGCGATCGCGACGTTACCGGGCGAGAAGTGGGCCGGCAAGTTTTCAAGGCGGTTCAGGAGGCAGTGCGGGATTGGACGCCCGATGAGCGTAGTGTTCCGCCCGTCCCTGCCGATTACCCAGCCCTCCCGGAACCTTCGCTGTTGGAATGGGTGGAGCTGGCTGATAACGTCGTGCGTGAGCTCAAAAAACCGCGCGATGGCCAGACGCCGCAACTTCCCGAAGGTTTTGTTGAAAGTGGCAATCTGGCCTTTTACTACGCCAACCAAGTCAATCGCTACTTTCTGCTGACCCGTAAACCTGCTGATGAGACGCAGGCTGTTGTCGGAGAAGACCTGGCCAGCGTTTGGAAAGGGCCTGGTGGCCGCACTGGCCAATTGGTAGTGCACTTCAGTATGAAGGCCGCGGGGGCCGAAAAACTCTTCGCCTTGACTGAACCAGTTGGCCACCACATGGCGATTATCCTGGATAGCAGAGTATTCTCCTACCCTGTCTTACAAGCGCGCTTGCGGGATGGCGGCATCATTGAGATGGGAGGGCTGTCAGGCAAAGAATTACGGGACAAAGTGGAGGAGTTAGTGCAGGTATTGCAGTCGGGCGCTTTGCCTGCCACCCTCAACCGTGTTCCGGTGAGCGAAATGAGCATGGGTCCTGGCCTGGGTCAGGACACTATTCGCGCCGGACGCAACGCCGTCATCATTTCCTTCGTCACGGTGGTGGTCTTCATGATCGTGTATTACCGTTTCGCTGGGTTAGTTGCCAGCGTGGCTTTGCTGGCCAACCTGTTGTTGACCGTCGCTTTCATGGTTTTTTTCAATGCCACCTTTACCCTCCCTGGCCTCGCAGGGCTAGTGCTCATGCTGGGTATGGCGGTGGATGCCAACGTGCTCATTTACGAACGGCTGCGGGAAGAGCGTGACCGCGGGGCCTCTCTGGTGCTCGCTTTGCGTAACGGCTATGAACGCGCCTTGCCCACAATCTTGGATACCCACTTGACCAGTATCTTCACAGCGGTGGTGCTGTACGTCGTAGGCAATGACCAGCTAAAAGGTTTTGGCGTCAGTCTCACCGTCGGCTTGATCATCAGCCTATTCACCTCTCTGTACATGACGCGGGTCATGTTTGACATCTGGCACTACCGGGGTTGGCTAACTAAGCTCAGCATGCTGCGGTTTTTCCACAAGCCCAATATCGATTTCATGCGGGTGCGCTACTACTGGTTCACCGCCACCGTCCTGCTCTCTTTGTTAGGGTTGGCCGTGTTCCTGATTCGCGGCGAGAAAGGGTTGGCTATTGATTTCACGGGCGGCACAGGCTACCACATCGTTTTCAAAGAACCCAAGCCGATTGATGAAGTCCGCAGGCGCCTTACTGAGCGTGAGGTTCTCCCAGATGTAACTGTGGATGCGTTGTATCGCGGTGAACAAACTGCTGGCAACACCCGGGAATTCATCATACGCACCACCCTCCGCCGGCCAGTACAAGATCCCAGCGGACGCACCGTGTTGATCTTCGACCCCGAGGAGGTCAAACGCCGAGTGGTTCAAACTTTCGGCGAGGAACTCGATTATGTTCAGGTCCGATCCGAATTGAAACGGCTACCGCTCGACAACCCGTTCACCTGGCAAGTTGAGCTGGACGATAGCGACCCTCCCATTGCCGTGGACAAACTGCGTGGCATCGTCGAAGAGAATCAGACGCCCACGCTAGCACAACTCCGTCAAGCCGATGTCAATCGCATCTTTGCCGTTACTAGCACGCGGGTTGGCGGTCTGGTGTCTCGTTGGTTTGCTGATCATCAAGTACCCAAGCCCGATCAGTATTACGCCGTTGAGGATTCCGTACGCAGTGAGAAGACCAAAGACGGTCAGTTGGGCTGGCGACCGGTGGTAGTGCTGCGCGTGCGCTTTCCCGAATCGCTTGCGAACACCGATCCGAAAGAACTCGTCCAGTTCCTCGAAAACTCGCTGAGCGGACCCAAGTCCGAGCGCCTGGAGAATTTCGACAGCCAAGTGGCCCGCGAAGTGCAGCTCACTGCTTTACAAGCCATTGTCTTGAGTTGGTTGGCAATTATTGGGTATCTCTGGTTTCGCTTCGGGAACTGGACGTTTGGCGTGGCCGCCGTCTTGTGCTTGATTCATGATGTGCTTTTCTCCGCAGGATTGCTGGGCATTGCCTCGTATTTCGCTGAGTTTTTCCCGACCGTTTCCGGCTGGCTGCTGCTAGAGCAGTTCAAAATGGACCTTTCGGGAGTGGCCGCCTTGCTCACACTTATTGGTTTCTCGGTCAACGACACCATTGTCGTCTTCGACCGTATCAAAGAAGTGCGCGGCAAGAGCCCACTCCTGACCCCGGAGATGATCAACGAGAGCGTCAATCAAACCTTGAGCCGAACTATCTTGACTGCTTTCACTGCCTTTTTGGTCGTGTTCGTGCTCTATGTGCTGGGAGGCCCCGGGGTGCATCTGTTTTCGTTCTTGATGATGGCGGGCGTTATCATCGGCACTTACAGCTCGATCTTCGTGGCCAGCCCGCTGTTGCTGATTTTCGGCGAAGGCCGACCCGCGGAACCGGTTCGCGCCACGACGGCGGCGCGCTCTTCCTGAGCCTGCCTCACCCCAGGTGGAATATCATCGGTCATTGTCCCCGCGGCAGCCAGCGCACGGAAAGACAGGAGCTGCAGTGGTTTTCCGACACACCGTTGCGGACCGGTCCACTATGCAAAGGGCGATTGCCGAATACAATACCATCTAAGCGAACTAACGCCCCGCAAAGCCGGAATCCCAATTCTTCAATCATTCCCCGCTACGTAGGACTGTTACCACCCAGCACCAGAGTCGCTCCAAAACTCCGCGCACGAGCCTGACTTGTCTCAGTAGTCTATGGTTACGCCGGAGTAGAAACTGCGGCGGATTTCTCCAGCTTAGTGAGCAAGCTGGAAAGTTGTGATTTCTTGCGAGCGGCGTAATTTGGATGCACAATGCGCTTGCTCGCAGCACGATCTAGCTTCTCGAAGGCCAGATTGGTTTCTTTACGCAACGCTTCGAGGTTGCCCGCTTTGTACGCAGCCAACGCCTTCTTAATCTGGGTTTTGATGGCGTGCTTGACGCTCCGATTACGAGCACGGCGTTTCAGGTTTTGTCGCAGTCGTTTCTTAGCGTTGCGTGAATGTGGCATGCTTAGCTTCTCCCCGCTTTTAGTCTTTACGGTCAAAAGAAAAGCCTGGTTTTGAATAGGAAATAGTGCGCCCTGCATGCAGACAATCGTGGGCAGCTCCGTAGGCCCCACATTCTAGCAACTAGCCCCCCAATTTTCAACGCTGTAGCTGCTGACTTATCCCGACTTTTTCTGGCGGGTAGAACAACTCAGGGATGTCCTGCAACTGGTTTTTCGCGAAGGAGATGGAATCTCTCACTTTGAGAAGCCAGCGAGTGCAAGGAGGTCACGTCGTGACAATTCGGACGGTCCAGTGTGCTCCGATAGGTTCTCTCTAACCCGCAGAGCGGGTACAAGGAGGCAACGTCATGACAGCCACGGACGTCCTGACTTGGCTTAGCGTTGCCCACCTCTGCGTGCGCAAATGGCCGCTCGACACAAGGTGGGCCAAGTATCACGTATGCAAAGTAAACGACCTGGGCGTGCACAAATGGCAACTCCGTACCAGCGAAAAACAACGCCACGCGCAAGGGCTCATCGTGTGGAGCTGCGCAAATGGCAGCTCCACACTCTCGCCCACCTCGTGGCCGCGGCCATTTGCGTCGGTCGCGTGATTTTGGCGGAACTTGGGAGATTGTTAGCCAGGCAACGCCAAGGCTTGGCCCAGCACGCCATCAAACCTGTGCGGCGGTTTGTCGCAAACACGCGTGTGCGACGGAGACCGGGACAGAATGTTTATATGCAGCCCCGAGGTGGTTTGTCGCTAACGGGCGTGTACGCCCCGAGGTGATGACCGGGCCGCTGCAGTGGCTGTTCGCGAATCGCCGACGGTGGAGCAAACGGCCACTAGTCGTGGCCCCGATTGGATCGCCGGCCGTGAGTTGCCTACCTTCCTGGCTGCAGCCGTGAGCGAAGGCCAAGCCGTTCCGCTGCTCCGAGTCAGTTAGCGGCACGGCCAACAGAAAATGCTTGCCTGGTGTTGTCACTAGCATCTACGCTCCACTGCGCTCGGTCAGTCGCTGCGATGCCTAACTCTGCACTAGGGCAAGCCGCCTGGAATAAGACCGCTTTGTGCACAGAGGATGCTGGCCTGGCTGGAAGTTCAACGCCTCCCAGCATTTCCTGCTCTGGCCAATGCCCTTCTCGAGGAGGCACAGACGCGAGGATAAGTCAGGCCTCGCGTTGGTTGCGGAAAACAAGGCGCGTTTATATAGTAGTTCGGAGAGGCGTTCGCGAGGATGGCCGCGAATGCGCTGATATTGAAGACAGCCCCACGGGCGAGCTGCAAACTGAATAGTGCTGCACCGCTTACCCCGCCTCGCTGCGATGAGACCTGCCATGAGGATGCGCACGAGTTGGCATTCATCCAAAAACGCTGGGATGGCATGGTGGATTGTATTGGCAGTTGGTTTAGCGATGATGGGGGCGATTTTTGCCGATGGCCCAACCGCTCCTGGTAAGCCTACGCCTTCTCCTTCTCAACGGAAGCCAGCCCCCAAACTAGCGGCGAATGCCAACCACACGGCCGATGGGGCAGCAAATGCTCCTGTCGATTATCTGACGCAGGTCAAACCTATCCTGGCAGAGCACTGTTACGTTTGCCATGGGCTGCGAACACAGAAAAGTGGGTTGCGAGTGGATACCGTAGCTTTTCTCCGCAAAGGGGGTTCCCGGGGCCCGGCGATAGTGCCCGGCAACAGTAAGGGCAGCTTGTTGGTGCAAGCGTTGTCGAGCCAGAGCGATGATCCGCCACGCATGCCCTTTGGCAAAAAGCCTCTCACTGCCGAGCAAATTGCCGTGATTGCGCAGTGGATTGACCAAGGAGCGAAAGCTCCGGAGCAAGAAAGGCCCGACGATGGGCGCAGTCATTGGGCGTTCCGTCCGCCGGTGCGTCCGCCGGTACCTGCGGTGCGAAATCGCGCTTGGTTGCGAAATGCCATAGATGCGTTTATTTTGGCGCGGCTGGAAGCGGAAAATATCGCTCCTTCTCCCGAGGCCGATAAAATCACCTTGGCCCGCCGCGTCTATCTCGACTTGAACGGTTTGCCTCCCAGCCCGGTTGAGTTGGAAGCGTTCCTGCACGACAGCCGACCCGATGCTTACGAACGGCTCGTAGAACGGTTGCTGGCTTCGCCGCACTACGGGGAGCGTTGGGGACGCCATTGGCTCGACGTGGCTCGTTACGCCGACTCCCATGGGTACACCATAGACGGCCCGCGCGAAATGTGGAAATACCGCGATTGGGTCATCGAGGCGTTCAACCGCGACATGCCTTACGATCAATTCCTGATTGAGTAAATGGCGGGCGACCTGTTGCCTAATGCCACCATGGAGCAAAAAATCGCCACCGGCTTTCATCGCAACACCCTGATCAACCAGGAAGGCGGCACAGATCCTGAACAGTTCCGCGTAGAGGCGATAGCAGATCGCATTCACACGATTGGCGTGGGGATATTGGGGCTGACGCTCAACTGCGCCCGCTGCCACGACCATAAGTACGACCCGATTTCGCAGAAGGAATACTTCCAGATGTTCGCGTTTTTCAACAACCAGGACGAGCCAACCGTCCCCATCGCCGAGCCAGAATTGGTGGCACGGCAGCAGGCCATACGTGCCAAGATTCGTGAGGCGGTCAAAGTAGCGGAGGCAGCACAAAAAGCGTGGTTAGCGCGGCTAACTGATAGCGAACGTGAAAAATTACCCCGCCAGATTCAGGTGATCCTCAATCTCGGCTTTGAGCAACGCGATCGCCGTCAAAAGCAAGCCCTCCTGGAGTTTGTGGAAAAACAGGATGAGGCGTTTTACCAGGCGCTAAAGAGGATTGTGGAGCTGGAAGCGCAGGAGCCGAAGCTGCCCACGGCCATGATCCTGCAAGAGCGGAAAACGCCCCGCGAAACGCGCATTCACATCCAGGGAGATTTCACACGACCCGGAGAACGCGTGCTGCCAGGCGTACCTTCCGTGCTCAATCCCCTGCCAGATTTGCCGCGAGTGCAGCAAGGCCGGCCCAATCGTTTGGACTTCGCCGCCTGGCTGGTCGCTCCCGACAATCCGCTAACCGCGCGGGTCATGGTCAACCGGCTGTGGCAGCATTATTTTGGTAAAGGTCTGGTCGAAACGGAAAGCGATTTCGGTCTCCAGGGCACACCCCCGACCCATCCCGACTTGCTTGACTGGCTGGCGGTCGAGTTCCGCGAGTGTGGTTGGAGTCTGAAACATATGCATCGGCTGATTGTAACCTCGGCCACCTATCGGCAGGCTTCGCGTTCGCGACCCGAGCTGCTGGAAAAAGATCCGAATAATCGCCTTCTGGCGCGGCAAAGTCGGTTGCGGCTGGAAGCGGAGATTATTCGCGATTGCGCCCTAGCTGTGAGCGGCAAACTCGAACGCCGTGTAGGTGGCCCTAGCGTTTACCCACCCCAGCCGGATGGCGTCTACCGTTTCACCCAGGTACCACGTGATTGGCCAACTAGCACCGGTCCCGACCGCTTTCGGCGCGGCATGTACACTTGGTTGTGGCGTTCGGCACCGTATCCTGCGCTTATCGTGTTCGATGCCCCGGACGCTACTACCAGTTGCACCCGCCGCGTTCGCTCCAACACGCCACTGCAGGCCCTCACACTTCTCAACGACCCCGCGTATTTCGAGTTGGCCCAGGCCTTCGGCGAACGGATCCTTCGAGAAGCCCCGAACGACGATACTCTGCGCATTCGCTACGCATTCCGCCTGGCTCTGGGCCGGCTGCCCAGCGATTCCGAAATGCAGCACCTGACTGATTTTGTCCGCAAACAACGCCAAGCGCTGCGCGGCCGTGAATCGGAAATACGTCCATTAGCGCCCCAGGCCCCATCAGAAAATGCCCTCGACCAGGTCGTCTTCACTCTGCTGGCTCGCGCTTTGCTCAATCTCGACGAATTCATGACCCGCGAATAAGCGGAGAAGGACGATGCAGGAGCTATATCGCGAATGGTTACGCATGCGAACGCGGCGGCACTTCTTCCACGATTGCGCCGTCGGCATCGGAAAAATCGCCTTGGCTTCTCTGTTATGCGAAAGTGCCGGGCGTGCAAGCCCCGCTACCTCTGCGGCGAATCCCCTGGCACCGAAACCGCCTCATTTCCCGCCTCAAGTCCGCAGCGTGATTTATCTCTTCATGGCCGGCGGGCCGAGCCAGTTGGAACTGTTCGACTACAAGCCCGCGCTGCTCAAGTATGACGGCCAGCCCATTCCGGATTCTTTTCTCGAAGGAAAGCGGTTCGCTTTCATGGATTCGTTCACGAAGGAGAAACCGCGGCTTCTGGCGGCGCGGCGAAAATTTGCCCAGCACGGCCAATGTGGAGCTTGGGTCTCCGAATTGCTCCCGAATATCGCCCGCATTGTGGATGAGCTGGCGTTTATCAAAACGGTGCAAACGGAAGTATTCAATCACGGGCCTGCGAAATTGTTTGTCAACACTGGCACAGCGCAGTTCGGCCGGCCGAGCATGGGCGCGTGGATCACCTACGGCTTGGGCAGCGAGGCCAGCGACCTGCCGGGTTTCGTGGTGCTGCAATCCGGTCCCCGAGGTCCGCGCGGAGGCGCCACCCTGTGGAGTAGCGGGTTTCTGCCGACTGCATACCAAGGTGTGCCCTTCCGCACCGGTGGCGAACCTGTACTCAATTTGAGCAATCCGCCCGGGATCTCTCACGCCCGCCAAGCCGACACCATTGACCTGATCCGCGAATTGAATGCCGCCCGTTCAGGCGCCGTGGGGGATCCAGAAATTGCCACGCGCATTGCCGCTTACGAAACCGCCTTCCGTATGCAGACGAGCACACCCGAACTCATTGATGTCTCCCGCGAGACAGCCGAGACCCTGCGGCTGTACGGTGTCGAGCCGGGCCAATCCAGCTTTGCTTACAACTGTTTGCTGGCGCGGCGGTTGGTTGAACGCGGTGTGCGCTTCGTGCAACTGTATCACACGGATTGGGACCACCACGGGGGACCGGGTGCTGACCTCGGAGCCGCCTTAGAAAAAGTTTGCCGCGAAGTGGACCGCCCGATTTACGCCCTCATCACCGATCTGAAGCGTCGCGGCTTACTCGAGTCCACGCTGGTCATTTGGGGTGGCGAGTTTGGCCGCACTCCCATGGGTGAAAAGCGTGAGACTGTCGGGCGCAACCACCATATTGACGCATTTACCATGTTTTTAGCTGGCGGCGGTATCAAGTCAGGCATCACCCTTGGCGAAACGGACGAATTGGGCTTCGGGCCAGCTAGCCAGCCCGTGCACGTCCATGACATTCAGGCCACCATCTTGCACCTGCTCGGGTTGGATCACAAACGCCTCACTTTCCGCTTCCAAGGCCGCGACCATCGGCTCACCGATATCGGCGGCCGTGTCCTGCACCAAATCCTCAGCTAATCCTCAGCTCGTTGCTGTTTCGCCCGGCCGCTCGAGGCCGCAAATTTACCGAGCGGGCGCTGCGTTTATCCCATCGCTTATCCCATCAATTTGCCGAACGCCTGGCCACGTGAAAACTCTGCAAGCAAGGCCTATCTTGGCGGGACAATGAGTTCTTTCTCCGCACCACGAGGCGCCAAACCGGCTCACTTCTAAAACACGCGGCTTTTGTGACCGGGGCAGTTACCTTAAAGCCTGCTCGATGGCGTCTTCGTAGGCCTTCTTGGAGTTAGCGCCAATGATGCGGGCGACTTCCTGGCCGTTCTTGAAAAGGCACACTTGCGGAATTGAAGTAACGCGGTACCGCGCTGCCAGCTCCTGATTCTCATCAACATCCACTTTTCCCACCTTGACGCGGCCAGCGTATTGGTCGGCGAGCGCCTCAATGGTGGGGGCAATCATGCGGCAGGGGCCACACCACGTCGCCCAGAAATCTACCAGCACGGGAATCGGACTTTGCAGCACTTCAGCTTCCCAGTTATTGCTGTTGAGTTCCAGCACGTTTTTGCTGGCCATGATGTTCTCCACTTCGAAGTAGCACGCCTTCGTCAAAGGCTACGCAATCTTATTCCACAGTGCCGACGCCTTCATTATACTAGAGCACACCTAGCCGACAAAAGTTACAATGCTTGCAAGTATGCCTCATGCCACGCGCCTCGCGGAACAGACTCTTCCGCCTTGGGCAAACCGATGCGTTGCTGGGAGGTGCGGCGGACTAGGTTTCAGAAATTGAACTCAATCTCGACGCTGGGGCCGTGATAAAAAATGTCGCCGCCAAAGGAGCGGTTGCCCTGCGGGTTGGACAGATCCAAAGACACCTGATTGGCGGCCTCGGCGACGTCGAGCAACCACAGCAGATTGTACCCGCCTTTGATGCGGCAGAAATCGCCGAAATACAACTCCAGTGCCACATGAATCTCGTACATGTGGCTAAACCGCCAAGTAGATCTGCTGCCCCGAGTGCCGAGTAAGCCATCCTGACGCAGTAATTCCACATCCACATCGGCGCGGTAGGCGAACCAGCTGCCCCGCAGAAACCAGGATACCCCGAACCAGTCGAGAATCGGAGTCCGCGCTCC
Organism: bacterium HR36; assembly: GCA_002898995.1. Taxonomy (GTDB): domain Bacteria; phylum Planctomycetota; class Planctomycetia; order Gemmatales; family HRBIN36; genus HRBIN36. The sequence goes on along the minus strand of BEIM01000033.1, from coordinate 2,530 downwards.
CCAGCCCAGGCTGCCACCGATGAGATGATTGTGCGTCCGTGTGCTGTAAGTAGCCGTCTCTGCCGGACCCGGGGCTACTTGAATGGAGTTATCTTCCACCGTAAGAGCGTAGCGCTCTTGCAAGTCCACGTAACGAACGCCTATTAGGTAATCAAAGCCAGCACCGCTCGGGGCACTGGCCCAGTGGTAGTTACTCTCGAAGCTGTACAACTGGTGGCGGAAACTGAAACGCACCCTGTCGGCATTATCGAAAAGGTTTTCGAATCCCGCGGGGGGGTTGACAAATAAACCAGAAATCCGTCCTGGCAGGGTGAGGGTGAAGTGCTTGGTTTGGTCTGGCAAGACGAAGCCAGCAAACTCGTAAGCGGCATCGCGGTCCGCAACGCCCATCGCCCAGCGTACTCCTGAATAAAAATCCGGACTGGGCAGCCGAGTAGTGGCAATGACAGGCGCAGAGGCAGAAGGAGGTCTGTCGTCGTCGCTGGTAACAGGGTCGCGCACAAAAAGTGCCCGACGGTCGTTCTCCTGCCGTTTCAAACCAAGCCAGCCGACGCTCACATAATAATCGTACTTGCCGTATGAGCCGATTGGGTTTTCCCAGTATTCGGGCAATCCCGGCCGACCGTTGGGCACAAACGGAGGAGCAGGGGGATAGACATTTGGCCCGCCCGGAGGTCCTGCTGGCGCACTCGTCGGGCCGAAACCGGGCCAAATGCTAGGTGAAGGAGGCGCGGCAGCAGTGCGGGCTAAAGGAACTGGATCGCCATAATTCTGACCGTAACTGAATGTCGTGGTCAGTGTCAGAATAGCGATCACCCCTACGAGATTTCGACCCAACCTGCGCATGCTTGGCATCCTTCGGCTTGAATCTGCCGGGCAATAGCGTCTCGCTTCCGCCGGCAAGGATGGTAATTTCCCAAACTGGTATCGTCTTTAGCAACAGTGCGACTTAAACGAGAATTGACGAGGTTACTCAGTGTAGTAGCCGCGTAGGATACAAACGCAGCCGCGTAAACGGGCGTGTGCCGCACTATCGAATCCTGCCAGTAGAAGGCCCGGGTTATGGAATGGGCGGATTCGGCGGCAATGTTGGGAACATAGGCTCGGAGGGTTGCGACGTTGGCCGGGACTGGGGATTAGGAGCCGCGGAAGGCAGCGTGGTACGCACTGTCGTATTCGATGATGCTGGGGCGTTGGCATTATTCATGCCCGCGGGTGGTGCTGGGGGTTCAGGTTTCGGGGGGAATTCACCAGCAGGAGTGGCACCACTGGCTGGCGAAGCAGGTGGCAAGCCCGGAGCATGGCGAGCATCTTGTGGCGAGGAGGGCAACGGCGCACTCGGGCCGTTGAGGTTATAGCGCGACTGCTGGATTTGCACGGGCGTCGGGTTGCCGTAGGAAGAAGGCGCCGGGGTATTGGGGTACCTAGCTGGATTGGCGTTAGGATACGCTGCCCCTGGTTGGATATTGGTTCCTGGTGGATTCGCCGTAGGGAGCGTGCTCCTGTTGTTCCACCCAGCAGGGTTCGCGGTAGGCGAATAGCCCGGCACTGTGTTGCCAGGGACCGCGGGCCGAACGCTGTTTCCCACCGACACCGGCTGCAGCGGCTGACGCGCAGGTTGGCTGTTTTGGCACCCGACAACACATGCCGCTATTCCCATCCACCACCAGAGTTTCTTGCTCATGCGCTTCTCCGCACTAAGCGATAGGTTAGGAAATAGGTCCGCCAAAGTGCCGCTCATCGCAAACGGTTGCAGCACCATAGCGAAGCCCCCAAACCTTGCAAGAGCAAACGGCCCAGCAAATGGTGACGGTTACGGCTAGGGGTGGCCGGACATTTTTCGACGCCGCGGGCCATACGCTACTTCAATCGTGTGGGGCTGGCGCTGGTTCCGGGGCGTGCGGCCAATCCGTCGGCGTGTACCGAATCGCCAGATAAGGCGTCTCAATCCGCTTGTTTTTCTCAAATCGGCTGGTCATAACGGCGTCCAGCACCCCGGTAGTTAGCAGCGTTCGCTCAACAGGGTAGGCCGGATGCCCGGTGTGAATCATGTGTTCGATGGCCCTGACTAGGTAGGCGAAGTGTCCAAAGGGTCGGCGGTTTTCCAGATAAAAATGCGTCGCCAGCGGTTTCGCTTGGCCACGCACCTTACAGCAAAACACGAAGGCACCAGAAAAACCTTCATACACGAACCCGTTGAGTAAAATCCCGGCCGCACGCAAACCATCGCGGTATTCGATCAGAAATACGCCCGCTTGCCCGTTAGCCGCCGTGGCTTTGCGATAGTCCCCTTTGCCTTTGCTCGGCACGAGTTCGATACCCAACTCCACCAATTCCCGCGGAAACATGCCGCGATCCATCGCTTCCCACATCGCCGGGCCGGTCAGGCATTGCACGGCTTGCACGCCCGTTTCAAAACCTTTTCGCCGCTCCACCATACATTGCAGCATCTCGAGCATGTGAAAACCGTAAGATTCAAACGGCCCATAGCCCAAAGCCACCGCCGCTTCGATTTCGCAGCAGATCGGAA
>BEIM01000032.1 GCA_002898995.1 bacterium HR36 | reverse complement strand
GAACGCTGTTCTGGGTACACGTAATGCTGGTGGGCTTCAACCTGCTTCCAGCGTTTCCGATGGACGGTGGCCGCGTGCCCCGCGCGCTGTTGGCTATGCACATGGAGTATTCGCAAGCCACGAATGTGGCAGCGAGTGTGGGGCAAATCATGGCGATTGGTTTCGGTATCCTGGGGCTGTTTTTCAACCCGATGTTGTTGTTCATCGCGTTATTCGTGTGGATCGGGGCTCAGCAGGAGGCCGCTTTCGCCCAGCAGAAAGCTGCCTTGTGGGGCATTCCGGTACGCGACGCCATGATTACCGATTTCCGGGTGTTGACGCCTCAACACACACTGGGGGATGCCGTGCGCTTGATCCTGGCAGGCTACCAGACGGACTTTCCCATTGTCGAAGATGGCCAACTCGTGGGGATTCTGTCGGGCAAGGATGTTATTGCCGGCCTAGCCCAACTGGGGCCAGCAGCCTCCGTCGCCGATGTGATGCGCCGGGATTGCCTCACCACCAGCCCGTATGAATTGGTGGAAGTCGTACTACTGCGGATGCAGGATAACAACTGTCCCGTGGTGCCGGTCATTGTAAATGGCCAGATTGTCGGCGTGCTCACCCGCGACAATATCGCCGAATATCTGCTGATTCGCGGCGCTTTAGAAGAATTACGGCGCCGACTTGGCTCCCTGACGTAAACTAGGAGGCTACGCCATGTCCACCACGCGATCTATTGACTGTGCTGCCATGATTCTGGTCGGACTCTTGAGCACTGCGGTCTGGCTAGCCGCCCAGGATAAACCCGCTAAACCAGAAGCGGTGTCCTGCGGCAAGATCAACAAGCTTTCGCGTATTGGCACCATTTACGTCGGTGGTCAGCCGGGAAAAGAGGATTTTGCCGAGCTGAAAAAGTTAAGCATCCGCACCATCCTTAACTTTCGGAAAGCGGGCGAAGTTGACCTCGATGAGCGTGCCCTAGCGGAGCAACACGGCTTTCGCTACGTTCATCTCCCCTTTCAAAAGCCCGAGGAATTGACGGATGCCATCTTCGACCAGGCACGCAAGCTGATGGGAGATCCGAAGGCGCGGCCCATTCTGGTACACTGTGGGTCGGCGAATCGCGCGGCAGCAGTCTGGCTGCCTTATCGTGTGCTGGATGAAGGCGTACCTTATGCTCAAGCGGTCAAGGAAGCCTATGAGATGGGTTTGCGCAGTGTGGATTACGAAAAGCGCGCCCAAGATTACATTGCCCGGCACAGCCAGAAGTGATTTGCGACTCACGCCCGCGAGCCTCTTTCCTGGGATTAACCTCGCGATATAAGCGTCGTACCATCTGATTTTGATCTGTCCCTCGTGCACGATTGACGCGATCGAGGAGCGCGCTCGCAGGGAAGACCCCGCAAATAGCCGCGAGACGACCCAGGCCGGATCCACGAACACGCTTGCAGGGGCGTTTCACACAACGCTGGTTTGCCATTACACTTCGCGCACTGTATGGAGAGCACGGCAGGCTGTTCGCGGGGCTAGGAACTCGCCAGCGTTTCAGGCGTTTACTTAAAATAGGCCTTCCCCAATCAATCCCGCCACCAGATTGTGAGGAGAGCGTGTCCATGGGTCAGGTACTAACGCTGCCATATCGGCCGGCGTTGGTAGTTTGGACCATAACCAGTATGGCGGCACTGGTGACAGGTTATTCGCAGGAGCGAACGCTAAGCGGCTTGGTAACAGGAGAGCTGCGGCGAAGCGAACAGCCTGGGCATTACTGGGACGGTGATCAACGGAAACGGCCACAACTCAACTGGGTGCTGTTGCGTTTGTTCGATGCTCGCGGCCGATTGGTAGCGCAGGAACGGACACAGCCTGATGGTACCTTTCAATTTCGGGATTTGCCCCCTGGCGAGTACGAATTGGAAGCTTTGCGTCCGGGATACCTTTCGCAGCGTCAGAAGGTGAAAGTTCCGGGCTCGGCCCGTTTTGAATTGTCGCGCGACCCGGATTACGATCTGCTGGTCTTGCCCCGAAGTTTGCGAGCGGTGTATGCACAGCCTGGCGGCGAATTGGCGTTATGGTGTCGTGGCAGTGCCCAGGCCAGCGACTGGCAGGTGATGCTCGCCAATGATTACCTGGCGCGTTCGTGCCAAGTGCTTGCGGCGAAGTATGAGCCGCGGCTTTTTTGCGACCAGACGTGGCAATCGGGCTGGCAGGTGCGTTTGCAGGTGCCCAGGGATTTGCCGCCGGATGACATGTATCACATAACGGTCCAGGTAAGCGATGCCGGCCGTTTGCGCCGCTGCGTGCACCACAAAGCAGTCAAACTGCTCCGCGAATTTCCCGACACCTTCTGCGTCCTGGGTTTCCAGGATTTGCACCTGGATCATAAGACGTTTGAGCTGGATGGTCGTACCACGCCGACCAATGAGTCCGTAGGTCGCGGGCTGTTCTGGGAGGCGGCGGCGTTGCTTAACGCGGCCTGGGTCAGCATCAACGACGACATCGGATTGATTGAATACCCCAAAGAAGGCGATGGGCACGCGCAGTTGTGGCACCTGATGATGCGGTTTGGCAACACGCCGAGCTATTTCACTTATGGCGGCCCTCATGATTACGAAGGCCCGGAAATGCGGCGCCACCGGTATCACTTTGGGCCACGCTGTTACCGTATCGAGTTTGGGTCGAAGGTTCGCCTTCTGGGGGTAATGGACTACTGCCCCAATCCGAAGAACTGTTTCACGGAGGCGATTCGGCAATGGTTGCGTGAGCAGCTCCAGCAGGCGCACCGCGACAGGTCCGTGCGTGTAGTGTTTTTGCAGGCTAATGTGGCTGGGCATTTAGCCCAGCAAGGGGAGTTTTTGATCCCGCCAAGCGATTGGCCGCCGCTGCGTGACGGCTGGCAGACGGCGGAACATTTTTCCTACGACGGCCAGGGGCCCAAACGCCTTGGCGCCAAATCCTGGAGCAAAATCGAACCACCAGTGTATGAATTACCGTTTCACAGGCTGTTCTGGACTGGGCAGTTTTTCTGGATTGGGCGGGTAAGCCAATCGGGCGTTCACGGTTGGGACGGTTTGCTGCGCACTCCTGTGGACATTGCGTGTGTCGAAAACCTCGATCAGCCGGGCCAGAGTAAGCTGAGGGCTTACCGCGGGGTGATGTTGCCGTTTGCGACGGTGCACCAGCCGAGCGAGCGCGAGGCGGTGGTGGCCATGCGGTTGGCGTGGTTTTCGCCGAAACAAGCCAAGGCGACACTTACGCAGGATTTCCCCAGAACCTTGCCTGAATGGCGTGATGGCCGGCTCCGTCTGGTACTGCCGCGCGGCGAGTATGTCGTGGAAAACGGAGAAATCCTGCACCAAGCTGTCAGCGACAACGGGCACTGGACATTGCTGTACGTGCGGCTGCCCACCTGCACGCCCCAGCAGCCAGAACAAACTTTACGGGTTCGCCCCAGGGACAAATGAGGAAGTGTCACCATGCCAGGAACATGCCAACGCCTCAATCAACGTCTTTGGCTTGTCGTAGTACTGGCTTGCGTGTTCCTCAGTCGTGAGGGCTCGGCAAGCGACAAGCCCGCCGTGAATCTTCCCGCCCGGCCTAACTTCGTCTTCATTCTGGCAGACGATCTCGGCTACGGCGACTTGGGATGCTACAGCAACCAAGTGATCCGCACGCCCAACCTGGACGCTATGGCGCGAGACGGCGTGCGCTTTACCGATTTCTATGCCGGCGCTCCCGTTTGTACGCCGTCGCGAGCAGCTTTCCTCACGGGACGCTACCCGGTGCGCTCCGGGCTGGTGAATGTGCTCTTTCCCAACAGCAAGGATGGCCTGGATGACACTGAAATAACCATTGCCCAGGTGTTGAAGACCCGTGGCTATGCGACGGCCTGCATCGGAAAGTGGCATCTTGGCCATCTTCCGCCTTATCTTCCTCACCGCCACGGCTTCGATTATTATTTCGGCATTCCTTACAGCAACGACATGAAGCCTTTGGTGATACTGCGGGCACGCGCCGGCCAAGAAGCCGAGACCGTGGACGACAAACCACAACAAGCCGACCTCACTCGCCGGTACACCGAAGAGGCAGTGCGCTTCATTCGCGAGCATCGAGAGCGGCCATTCTTCCTGTACCTGGCGCACAACATGCCCCATGTGCCGTTAGGAGCATCAGCTGCCTTCCGAGGAAAGTCGCAGCGTGGAATTTATGGCGATGTGATTGAGGAATTGGACTGGTCGGTCGGCCAGGTGCTGGCGGCGATTAAAGAAGCCGGTTTGGAGAATAAGACGCTGGTAGTGTTTACCAGCGACAACGGGCCGTGGTTGATCAAGAAGGAGGCTGGGGGTTCTGCGGGGCCCTTGCGCGACGGGAAGGGCACCACCTGGGAAGGCGGTGTGCGTGTGCCTTGCGTGGTGCGCTGGCTTGGTACCATACCGCCGGGTCAAGTGGTCCGCGAGCCGACCATGATCGGTGATTGGTTCCCGACGTTTGCAACCCTGGCAGGGGCAGAGCTTCCCAAAGATCGTGCACTCGACGGCGTGGATCTATCCCCATTGCTCCTGGGTATGGGAACCTTGCCGCCACGCGCGCTTTATTTCTTCAACGGCACTCGACTGGAAGCGGTGCGCCGCGGACCGTGGAAATTGAAAATGACCGCCAAGGGCGATTTGCTCTTCCACCTCGAAAAGGACATGGGTGAGCAGCACGATCGCGCTGCCGAGTATCCGGAACTCGTCAAGGAGCTGCGCGGCCAGGCCAATGCCTTCCTCCGCCAACTCGGCTCTTTACCGAAGCCCAAACGGTGAAGCGAACCGCCACGGTTCGAAGGGAGGCCGATGCGTCAGCTGCGGTGCGAGCAATTGAGCCTGGGGCGAATGTGCGGTGAGCTGAACGCGACAGCTGTGGGACTCGCAAGGGAATCGCGCTCAGGGTGGCGGGAAATATTGCGGCGCGGAAGCGGCGTCGGGCAATAAGATGGCAGCGATGCCAGCATGGGCCTCACAGAACTGGCGCACTTTGTCCGGACCCATAATGAAAAAGGCCGTGGCTAGGGCGTCGGCTTCGGCAGCGGTGGAAGCAATCGCCGTGGCACTCAACATCCCCGATGCTGGCCAGCCGGTTCGGGGGTCGAGAATGTGGCCCAGCCGCCGACCCGCCCATTCCAGGTAACGGAAGGTGGCGGCGGAAGTGCCCAGGGCATTTTCGCGGAGTCGGACTTCGGCCAAAAGACGCTCCTGGTCGTGAGGATGGCGAATTGCCACGCACCAGCCTGCGGGACAGCCGGGCGGATGACCCACGCCCAGCACCGAGCTTCGGCCGCCGTGCAACAAGCCGCACACTCCTCGCCGCCGCAAAATCTCTGCTGCTTGGTCCAGTGCGTAACCTTTGCCAATACTCCCAAAATTTAGCGCTATACCAGGCCGCAAAAAGCGCACGCTTCGCTGTGACTCATCTAAGACCACCCAACGACTCCCGCTCTGTGCCAGGGCCTGCTGCCGTTCCTCGACGCTAGGAACACGCGGCGGCCCACGGAAAAAGCCCCAACATTCGATAAGCCGATGCGATGCACAATCAAACGCGCCTTCGGTTTCGCGATGCAGTCGCAGCGCCAGTTGCAGCAAGCAAAACAATCCTTCTTCCACCACTACGGGTTCCTGAGCCGCCCGGCGGTTTATCTCGCTGACTTCGCTATCATCGCGGTACACGCTCAACTGGGCTTCGATGGCGTCAATGCAGGCGAAAACTTCATCGGCAATGGCAAACGCCTCTGGTGTGCCGAAGGGAAGGACTAACTCGAACGTGGTGGCCATCGCCGGGTGACTGAAGCGCAACCAGGCCAGTTCGGTTTCTGCCAGGCTGGTCGTTTCCAGTGCTAATTCCCCCGCAAACCCGAGCAACTGGCCAGCGCTTTCCGCTAAGTTGGGCAGACTGAGAAACTCTCGGCGATCCATAGCGATGCTCTCACCGCGTAGGGTTGAAGTACGACCGCAGCTTTGCCAGAGGATCGGAGACTCGTTTTTTCCTGCCAGCGCCTGCTTTTATTGCCGTCAATGGTCGGCCCACTGGCCGCACAAATCGCATTGGCCCAGAATGTTTCCTTCCCAAGGTTTGGCCTCTATGCCACCCATTGTCCCAAGCTAGCTCGCCACTAGGGTACAAAGGCAAGAAACGAAGACTGTGTGTCGTTCGCTCCGATATTCGCGGTTTGCAAGTGGGATCATCCAAGGGGCTGCTTATCTGCCGTGCCGACAGGCGCAGACCCAGCTCTTTGAACCTCTGACTTTTTTGCATTCCCGCAGATCATACAGGCCCGAATAGCGGCTAGCTCAAGTGGTCGCACTCAACACGTCGCGCAGAACTGGTTCCAGAGCCTTAGTGCTGCGTTCGACGGCTAGGATAATGGTCCGCTCTTCCATACCATCCGCGGATATCGCCACCGCGGGGATAATTTGCCGCCCATTGGGCAAAGCCATGCGGATGCTAAAAGTCCCGTCCGGTCGGAGCGTTACCGGTTCGCCTTGCAACGTCACCTTCGCTCCCGGTTCGGTGGCCCCATAGACGATAAGCTCGGCCTCTACTTGAAACCAAAAACCGCGCTGGCCTCGCCGTCGCGCTAACGCTTCCGAAGCCATACTCGCCAGCATGCCAGAAGCCAGCGGCCGCTGCAAACGTTCGTGGATCAGGCGGCGCACTTCTTCACTGCTGGTGCCCGGTTGGAAACCGGCAGACATGGCCAGGATACGTTCGTAATTTTCAGGCAAATCGGCCCAGGCCTCGTCAATGCGATCGCTAACGCCCGCCCGCGGCGTGGTCACCACGTTGGAACGCAACAGGGCGTGGAAATGCCCAGAAGGTGTCAAGTAACCCAAATCCACCCGAAAACTGCGAGGTGGATCGCTGACTTCAATATACCAATTCCGAGCCTGATCATTGATGACAATATCACGGACGATGGTTTCGCTGATGCCCGTGCCGTCGCCGGCGGTCACATCGAGCAACCGCAAAGCGGGCCGGGAATTATGCCAGTCCGCTCCTAACGCAGTAGCAGCACGCTCCACCGTAGCCGGCGACAGTTCCCAATATGCATGTAACCAAAAGGGATCGCGTACCAGCAAGACCAAACGATCGACCCCGTAGCCGCTCGGCAGATCCCGCGGCAAATGCGGCGATAACTCGCGCGTGGGCACCCCCAGTTCGTACTTACTCGTCTCGACGCGCTCTTCTGGGGTGGCCACCTGAGCTTCCTCACGTCGGGCAACGGAAAGTTGACGGGCGGGCGGCTGCGATTCGCTAGCCGACGCCGGAGTGCCACGCGCACCGTTTTCGTTGAGGGAACGCCCTGAGGGAGCAGGCGCGGAAGCCGCTCGAGCGCGGTGGGAGCGGGAGCCTGTTCGTGCTGCCGCACGACCCGTTTTCGAGGCCCGTTCCTGCCTCGCTGAGCTCGGCGGGCCAGCTTCTTCAGACAACACGGCGACAAGCTCTTCCTTGGTCATGCGCGAATAGCCGCGCACTTGACGCTGCTTTGCCATCTCCAGGAGTTGACGGCGCGTCAACTTTTCCAACTGCTCTCGCGAAGCCATAGGTGCAATTCTCCTTACGCAGCAGTTTTGGCAATCGCCGTCCTACTAGCGCTAGTCGCCAGCAGGCACTGCAGATTGATTGGCACTATTACAATCTTGGTTTCTCCCTGATATAAAGCACACTGCCCATGCACAACTCATCAGCCTATTTTTGGCAGATGAGCTTACCCGCAGATGGGATATAAAGCCGCGGTTGCAATCCTAAGTTAGCTTCTTGCCGCGTAGTTTGCAAAAATTGTACCGATTCGAGTTCCCGCCGTCAATGAAATCCACGTCAATAAGGCCGTCGGCAGCCGACCCGCGGCCGAACAGGTCCAGAATTCGGCACAACGCTACGGGTACAGACTAGGACGGACTTAGTTGCAGTCGGAAAGGGTGGGCTGGACAAGCTCGACGATGCGGACGGCAAAGCGCTCCTGCACGACCACTACCTCGCCGCGAGCAACCAGTACGCCGTTGACGCGTAAGTCCACTGGCTGGCTGATGTCGCGGTCGAGGGTTACGACGGAGCCGGCCCCCAGGCGCAAAATTTCGCGCAACGGCAAGCGGGCACGGCCGAGTTCCGCGGTGATGGTGACCGTTACCTTGTGTAAGCGTTCCAATGGGACGGCAGCGTCGGCAGCCCCACGGGGAGTCAGTTCAGCAAATTCCGCCGCATGGGCGGCAACTTCGCCAGTCGAAGCGGCAGACATGACTAGGCCTCCCAAGAAGTAGCTATTTGGATCGCGCGCTGGGTTCCCAAGCGACCCGGCCAGGCTAAATAACCTGGCTGGTCCTCCAGGAATACCACAAGTGGCTCGTCCAGCCGCTGTTCCAGCAACAGCACGTCACCGCCGCGCAATTGTTCCAATTGCGCCAGCGGCAGATGCGTTTGCCCCAGCTGCACCACCAATTGCAGGGGGATTTCCTGCAGAATGTCTTGCGGGGAAACCGGCGGTGCTGATGCCGCGCGATTGGCTGGGAAGAACTCCTGAATGACCGCTTCCGTCAACAACCAGAGGATTCGCCCCTCGTGCAATGGTGGTTCGGTTTGCAAATCGGCGAGCATGACCACCGCCTCGGCACCAGGAACGGCGGACGTCGTCCCATTGTGTTGGCGCAAGCCACTGGCGAGTTGAGGAGTGGATTCGCGCGGGCCTCGTTGCCATTGTGGCGTTGGCTCGCTGCTCCAGCAAATCCTGGCTGTAGCCAAAAGCCGCTGCTCCAGGATATATTCCCACAGTGATAGCTCGACGTCAGTAAGCGGGCGATCGCTTGGCAGGTTGTCGCATTTTTCTCCCAACAGCGCCAGGGTCAAACCGAGAGCCAGTGGCCTGGAAACGGCCAATAAGGACGCAGCACGATTCGACCAGTACACCGAATAGCACAATAAATTGTCCGGCAGTTCCTGAAACACTGCTGGCAAATAACAACGGCGCAGCGAGGCAATGCACAATTGCCAGGGAAAAGCCCAGTGGCGACGGCCGAGGTCCGCCCATTGGTTGGTCAGTGCGACAAGCCAGGCCAACACCTGCCGCCGGACTTCAGGCGGTTCGGGTTGGGGTTGGCGAAAGTCATACGGCCTGGGTGCCGCGGTCATTGTACCGTGAATTCTTCAAAATGGACCTGGCGAATGACCTCGCGGCCATCTGGGTAGAGCATCTCGTTGAAATGATCGCGAATCTCGCGGCGAATCCGATTGATCCCTACGGTGCCGCGTACCTCGTCGAGAGTGCGGTCGGCCAGGTAGCTAATGAGCCAGCTTTTGAGCGGGGCTTTGCGCCTGTTGAGCATCTCGTGCAGTTGCTTTTCTTCGCTTTCCTGGACTTCGAGGACAATTTTGAGGCGGAGATAGCGAGTGAGGCGTTCTTCATGCAAATTGACCACCACATCCCCGAAGGGGACGAAAGCGGTTTTTTCTTCCTGTGAGCTAGACCTGGGCTGCGGCGTGGGTGCAGCGTGTCCGGTATTGATACTGGAGAGCACCCAGGGCAAAGCAAAACCGGCGGCGATCGCAGCGAGAGCCACCACCCCCAGGATCACCCATCCCAGCCAGCCACGGGAGGTTGCAGTTTGCGTTGGCTCGGCGGTGTCGGCCATGGTGTCTGCCAGATTCTAGGAGGCGTTTACAATTGGCCACATGTCCGGCTATTCGGTATCCGGCTCCAGCAGCTTGGGGCAATTGTGGACACAAAAGGTTCCAATCTTCGGGCAGGTCCCATAGATCCGTTAGAGTTTAGCTTCTTGACAACGAGCTGGGTTTGCTGGTAGGTCGCTTGAGAAGTTTGACGCGCTCAATCAGCTGCGTGGCCAGGTCTGGAGGCATTTGTTCCAGAATTTTGGCGGCGCGAGTTTCCTTGACCAGGCTGAACAATTTGACGGCGGTGTCCATATTGCCGCTGTTGGCCATGTGCTCGAACAATTTGGCGGCGCTTTCGGGGGCCATATTGCCGACACGCTCCGCCAACGTTTCCAGATTCTTTCGCTCCGTATCTTCGAACTGGCGGAGCGAGCTTTCGTAGTCTTTGAGGCGCTCCGCCACTTCTTCCTTGTGCCGCTGCAACTCCTGCTGTTTTTGCTCCAGCTGTTGGGCCTGGGCTTCAAGTAAGCGCATTTCCTCCTGGATCTGCTTGCGCAAAGCATCGAGCGCAGAGCGTTCTCCTCGGATATCGTTGTAAAGTAGTTCGAGATTTTTTTGGCGCTGCGCTAACGTTTCTTCCTGGCGGCGGAGTTCCTCACGGCGTTTCTCTAAGGCGGTCATGAGCTGCACGGCAGCTTCGATCTGATGAGGATGGGAAAGCCGCACTGCCACGCGCTCCGCGGAAGAGCTGCTGCTGGCATCGGCGCTCGCCGTCTCTTGGGTTTCGGCCGACGCTTCATTGCTAGCGGAAGCAGTTTCGGAGCGCTGCCCAGGTGTGCTCGACCCGAGCGGTTCACGCTGCCGTTGCCACCACCACGACACACCCGCCGAGGCAGCAAACAGAATCGCGGGAACCGCAATGTAGAGCAAGAGTCGTTTCATAGCTCTCCCTCCCCCAGGTAATCGGGGATACCCGCAAGCCTGCTCGCGGCAACCGGCAGCGGGAAGTCCGTTTGCGTGCTGGAGCAATGGGAATCCGTCGGCGACCAAGCACGCAGGGCGGCTTCGTCCCGGGCCTGCTGTTCATACAAGCCTAGCTCACGACGAAAGGCCGCCAATGCCTGGTTCCGCAACCATTGCAACGTTTCCACCTGGCGCGTGGCAGCCAAACGTTGTTGCTGCGCCTGTTCCCAAACCTGGCGCTCGTGTGCCTCCTGGGATCGCGCCAGCTCCTCAATCCGGTGCAGCACGCTCACATGTTCGCTTAGCAAGAACCAGAACACTGAGTCCACGGCTGCGTGGGGGGACGCCAGACACGCTGGACTCACACCCACTTTTCCGGGCCCGTCAGGCGGTGCGTGCTCTGGACGATGGAGCCGCTCGGCAGCAGTGTAACTGAGAGCCAGGCCGTGCTGGTACAATGCGAGCAGTTGCTGGCGTGCCTGCCACCACTGGCGAAACGCGCGCCCCTGGTGCCATTCGGCCAGGCGCTGCCGGTACCGGGCTATTCGCAGCAGGGTTTCCAGCGGGAAGTGAAAGCGTTTCATCTTTGACTCATTGGCAAATGTTGGAGGGAAGCCACGATGGGCGGACACCCACCGCTCCCGATCACGTGCCGTGTTGAGACCATGCGGCAGCCAGGTGCTCCAGAGCCGCTCGTGTTTCAGCAAAGCTAACGCGCTCTTTACGGTTTTGCCGTAAAAATTGCCACAAAGCGGGTTGCAATTCCAGGGCGCGATCCACCTGGGGATTGGAGCCACGCACGTAAGCCCCAATTCGTACCAGGTCTTCGACTTCTGCCAGAGTGGCGAGCAGGGCGCGGACCTTTTGCGCCGCCTGGGCGTGGTTGGCGTCCATCACCTCATGGGCGAGTCGGCTGACACTGCGGCTGATATCAATCGCGGGAAAATGCCCTTTTTCGGCGAGCTTGCGGTCGAGCACGATGTGCCCGTCAAGAATGGCCCGACAAGCATCGGAAATGGGCTCGTCCAGGTCGTCCCCTTCGACCAGCACGGTGAGCAATGCCGTGATACTGCCGCGCTCCCCGGGTCCTAGCCGTTCTAAAGTACCAGCCAGGAGCTGAAACACTGATGGTGTGTAACCGCGGGAGCTAGGTGGCTCCCCTAGCGCCAGACCCAGTTCCCGCTGTGCCATCGCCAGGCGGGTTACGCTGTCCAACAGCAACAGGACGTGCAGTCCCTGCTGGCGAAACTCCTCGGCCACGGTTACCGCTAACAACGCGGCGGAAACACGCATCAAGGGCATCTGGTCACTGGTGGCTACCACCACCACGCTGCGAGCTAGGCCGCTACCCAGGTTGTCTTCTAGGAAGCTGCGAACCTCACGGCCGCGCTCACCGATCAGAGCTACCACCACCACATCCGCTTCTGCGCCGCGAGCAATTTCTCCCAGCAACGTGCTCTTCCCTACGCCACTGCCGGCAAAAATTCCCACCCGTTGTCCCAGGCCGAGTGTCAACAGGCCATCAATGGCGCGCTGGCCGGTAATGAACGGCTGGCGCATGCGTGTCCGCACCAATGGAGACGGGGCTTGGCCTGTGCGCACCGGGATCGGCTTGCCCACGGGAGAGGGTCTGCCATCCAGAGGCCTGCCCAAACCGTCCAGGACGCGTCCGAGCAAGCCCATCCCGAATGGAACGTGCACTGCTCCACCCGTGTGCCGCACTAACGTATTCGGCCCCAGTTCGTGCACTGGCTCGAACGGTGCGAGGATCGCTGTGGCTTCCCGAAATCCGATCACCTGCGCGGGCACGGTGCGGCCGGTCCAGGAGGGCTGCTGCTCACTGCCCTCAGTGCTTTGCGGTAAAATGTGGCACAAGTCGCCGACCGCGGCCGGCAAGCGGCAGGTCAGGATGCTGCCTTGTACCGCCCGCAAACGGCCATACCAGCGGGGCCGCCACGCCTGCCGAATCGCCTCACGCCATTCTGCCAGAGCCTGCCTATTCCAGCGCACGGGCGTCCATCCTTTGCAGCACGGCTTCGCGTAGCGCCGCTAAGCGTTCCTGCCAGCGCCACCACAGCGTCAATTCGCCCCATTCGACGCGATACTCCCCTGGCCGTAAACGCGGATCGGCTACAAGTTTCCACTCGCCCAGAGCAGCGCGTAAATGAGCAGCGGCCGGCGTTTGCCACCAGCGCCAATCCTCGGGATTCAAGGCCAGGGTAAGCCCCTGCCCCTGCTGGAGCATCGCTGTCAGTTCCTCGATTCGTCGTTCCCACGCCTGCGCCGTAACGGTCTGCCCTGCACCGAATGTTTCTTCGACGATGAATAAAGCCAACTCCGCGGCCAGCCGGGGTAATGCCAGGCGGAGGTGCTGCATTTCACTTTGCAAGTGTTGGATAGCGGTTTGCACGGCGTTTTGCCATTGCCGCAATATTTCCGCTTGACCGGGAGGCGTGGCTGGCGTTGCGGGGGATGAATTACTGTGGGAGGCCGGCGGTGAAGAAACTCCATCCTCGAGTGCCACGCCTCGCAGACGCCTAGGTAGCCTCACCGGGCATTCGCTTATCCGCAAGTCGGGGTTCATAAGCGGCCCTCACCCCGGAAAGCTGAAAGCGCCAATTATTCGCTCTCGTAAGCAAGCTCACCCGCGAGGTCCAGCCGTTGCATGGCATCGGTGACCTGCTTCTGCGCCTGCTTGATCTGCGCCTGACTGACGCTGCCGAGGAATTCCATCTCTTCATCCAGGGCTTCCTTGGCCCGTCGGGACAGATTGCGGCGAATTTTCTCCCGCACCTCCTCGGCGATGTTCTTGACAGCCAGTGCCAGTGTCCGCGAGTCAATTTCCGAGAGCACCTTTTGCACCGAGCGATCCTGCAGACGGAGCAAATCTTCTACGCGGTAAAGCAACTCTTTGACCCGTTCGGCCAGAGAAGGATCATTTTGTTCCAGAGCGGCGAGGATTTCCTTGCGGTCCTGGCGGTCGAGCTGACGGAGCAAGGCAGCGGTTCGCTCTGCCTGACGATCGGCCAGGGTCAGCTCAGGATTTTCCGCAATGCTGGCGAGTTTGCGAAGCACTGTGCCAAGAAGGCTCTGGATCACTTCGGCTGGTGGCATGTGGAGCTGCGCGAGGCGTAGGGAGGTTTCGCGGCGCGTTTCCCCAGGTAGTTTCCGCAAAACCTCTGCAGCCTGCTCCTGGCTCAAGTGGTGGAGCACGATGGCAATAATCGGCGGCTGCTCACCAGCCAGGGCTGCAGCCAGAAAGGCAGCCGGCACCTGCTGCAACACTGCGCTGGCACTCTCCCGACCTTGCTGTGCCTGCTGCAAGCGTTGCAGAAGCTGCACTACGTCCGCGGCGTTCGCTGCGGACTCCGGGGCGATTTTCGCCTGAGTGGTGGTGGCCGAATCAGCTGCAGCTTCTGCCTGATTCAGCAAGGTCTGCAGTTCCTCGAGCGCCTGTCGCCGCAACCTTGGAAGTTCGGGGGACTGGACCAACTGCCGCATCGCCTGCCGGAGAGCTTGCACCTGTTCCGCCGGCAGGTGCTGCAGCACTTCTTCGGCCGCCGAACCCAGGCTCACCAGGAGAGCAGCGGCTTTGCTTAGTGCGTTCATAGCGGCGACTCTACACTGTCATCCTGCATTCACATCCTGCATTCAGTTTAGCTTGCGGATCGTTCAAGCAGCGGCTCGCATCGGCCGGGCAGTGGCCCCCGGCTCCTGTGCGGGCGTATTCGGTTCCCGACTGGGACTGGTCTGGTTGTTCTCCAGCCAGCGGGCGATCACCTTCGCCAAGACCTCCGGCTGGTGTTTGGCCAGCTCGTTCACTTCCGCGGGGGTTTCGGAAGCCGATCCTGCATGAATCTTCCACGTCCGCAACACCAGCCAGCCAAAACCCAGCCCCG
>BEIM01000031.1 GCA_002898995.1 bacterium HR36 | reverse complement strand
CGTTTCCAGGCAGGCGGCGACCATCCCGGGGAAATTCGCCGATACCCAGTTCGTACTGATGCGCTTCCAGTGTTGCGGGTCATATTTGGGGCCACTCTCGAGCGGGCGCGGATTCAAGGCGAGCGGTGGAGTCATCTCCTGGCGTACACACGTTAGAAAATCCTGAAGCCTGCGGCGAGATTCCGCGGCGAGAAGCTCCGCTGGAGGCACGTAGAAATAAGGCTGGCGGTCGCGGGGTCCAGGATTGTGCAAGTCCACAAACAGGCACAATTGAGCCGCATGCTGTAAAGCCCGCAGCTTCTGCTGCGCTGCACGCACTTCTGGCCAAACGGGATCATCCGACCAGTCGCGGTTGTGATCATGGGGCACTTGATTCTTGCCGCCAGCGCCGCGTTCCACATTGTCCACATCCATAATCGGTACAAGATACACCACCGCCCTCTGCCGCAATTGCACAGCTTCTTTTTCTGCGGACAGCAGCCAATCACCTATTCCTTTGGCCACCCAGCTTGACCCGACTTCCCAGGCATGTTGGCGTGCCTGAATCCAGATTGACCAGGCTTTGCCTGCATCGCCGGCCTCGGTAATCCGCACCGCGGGCACTTCTCGACCTTCTTGGCTCTGACACAGCGTCCACGGTTGCGCAGCAGCCGAACGCTTAGCCCAATGGGCGATAATTTCTCGCGCCTGTTGCAAGGTGAAAGGCGGACCCCATGCCAGCCACATCCGTTCTGCTTCGATAGGCACACGGTACGTCATGCGACCCCCATCCTTGCCGCGTATGCCCACTGCGGTCTGTTTCCATGTGCGGTGGTCGGTGCTGTAGAAGACCTGGTCGGGCGTGCTCCATTCCCGGGTGCTACTACCAGGACACGGCCCACCGATCACCTCCAGGGTCAAGGTCTGGCCCAGGGGCAAACCTTCGACGCAGAAATACCACCAGCAATTCCAGCCTCGCCCTTCATGCACGCGCGGCGTGATCTGGAGAAACTTCTCCGCCTCGTCGCACTTCAAAACGCGGACGTTGCCTCCTGGGAAATCAGCAGTGATTCGCCAACGCCTTGGTTCTCCTTGCACCATGAAAAAGGTGCCAACTAACCAGCACAAACACGCCGCCACCATTACTCCACAATGGCCCAGTCGTAACGCTTGCAGGCTTCGGGGCACACTTGTCCGCTCAGGCATCGCCGCTCCACACAGGGATGAATGCCCGGGCTACGCCTCCTCGCGTACCAAGAGATAAAACTGCTCGCGGAGTTGTTTAGTGATCGGACCGGGTTTGCCTGTGCCGATAATCCGCCCATCGCACTTGACCACGGGGATAATCTCCGCGGCCGTCCCTGTCAAAAAACACTCATCCGCTGTGTACACGTCGTGGCGAGTCAGTGCCTCTTCCCGCACGGGAATCCCGCCACGCTGCGCCAACTCGATCACCGCATTCCGCGTTATCCCCTCCAGAATCCCTGCATCCAGCGGTGGTGTCCGCAACGTCCCGCGGGTGACCACGAAGATGTTATCCCCCGTGCATTCCGCGACCTCGCCTTTATGATTAAGCATCAACGCCTCCAGGCAACCCGCCTGGATCGCTTCGATTTTTGCCAAAATGTTGTTGAGATAGTTTAGCGACTTGATCCGCGGGCTTAGTGCGTTGGGGTGATTACGAATCGTGCTGACCGTTACGATTTCCAGACCATTCTCGTACAGTTCCGGCGGGTAAAGCTGGATATGATCGGTGATGACGATGACCTGCGGATCGCTGGTCTTGCGCGGATCCAGGCCGAGTGAGCCTGCACCGCGCGTTACGACCACGCGAATATACGCGTCTATCAGGGCGTTAAGTTTGAGGGTTTGGCGGATCACTTGAGCCAGTTCCTCTCGGCTCATGGGGATTTCCAGTTTGATCGCCTTAGCCGAGTTGTAGAGCCGCTCCAAATGTTGCTGCAGCCGAAACACTTTGCCTCCATACGCCCGGATTCCTTCAAACACCCCATCCCCGTATAGCAGACCGTGATCATAAACGCTAATTTTCGCCTCGGCTTTGTCGTAAAACTTTCCACTGATGTAGACCTTCATTTCCGGTTTTCTCCCGACATTAGCACCAGCGGCGTGTTGTCCTGGCTGGCCGCATTCGTGAGCTTACCCTCGGCCAGACGCAGCACCCGCTCCGCTTGCTGCGCCAGCTCCCAGTTGTGCGTAACCATGATGATAGTCAGCCCGTCGCGGCGGTTCAAGTCGTGCAATAATTCGGCGATCTCTCGCGCTGCCTCGGGATCCAGGTTGCCCGTGGGTTCATCGGCTAGGAGCAGTCGGGGGCCGTTAATCAAGGCTCGGGCAATCGCCGCCCGTTGCATCTCCCCGCCACTGAGTTCCTTCGGCAGGCTCCGCGCCCGTGCCGTCAGATGCAACCGTTGCAACCACTGCCATGCTTGCTTCCTCGCTCTCCAACATTGCCACAACCATCCCAGTGCGGATGTCCTAATCATCGCCGGCATCAGCACGTTTTCCAGCAAGGTTAGCTCCGGCAGCAGATGGTAAAACTGAAACACGAAACCCATCTCCCGATTTCGCAACCGATCCTTTTCCCACGCCGCAAGGCGGTCCACTCGCCGCCCTGCGAGCCACACCTCGCCGCTATCCGGCACATCGAGCGTACCCAATACGTGCAACAGCGTGCTCTTTCCTGACCCCGAAGCCCCAACGATCGCCACGAATTCCCCAAACGCTACCTGTAAATTTACTCCCCGCAACACCTGGATTTCATGCTTTCCCTTGCGATAAGCCTTGTGCACTTCTCGCGCTTCGAGTAGCAGCTCCCCTTCTTTTCCTTGCTTCCTTATTAGCATGTTTGGCTCCGCCTCTGGCCTTCGAGAAGCGCCCCCCTCAGACATCGCGGGTACCCGCAAGCTTATTCCCATCGCACCGCTCGGGCCGGATGCAGCATTGCCGCACGCAGCGCCGGAAAGACGCTGGCCAGCACCGCAATCAACACCGCTCCCGCATTGACCAACACCACCATGCTCCCTTGTAAATCCGTCGGGATTTGATCGAAATAATAGACGCTGCGGTTGAACACCTCCTGACCAGTCCAGCGCGCGATTGCCTGCTCTATTTCGTTTATATACACAGTAATCGCTATCCCTAAAGCCGTTCCCAACCCTGCACCTACCAATCCTAGAAACAACCCGTATCCCAAATAAAGACCTAATATTCCGCCATGCGACGCCCCGAGCGCTTTCAATATGCCTATATCGCGGGTCTTCTCCACCACTATCGTATAAAAAATTGCTAAGATGCCGAACCCCGCAACTGCAATAATCAGGAAAAGCAACACGTTAAGGATGCCGCGTTCGATAGATATCGCGGCCAATAAGGACCCCTGCCGTTCCTCCCAGGTCTGCACTACAAAACTCTGAGGCGGAAATGCGTCGCTACTGCTTAACAAGCGAATGGCTTCGGTCGCATCTTGAGAATAATCGCGCAGCTTGATGTAAAGGCTTTTGGCGCGATTGGCCATCCCGCGCAGCCGTTGCATGTCTTTTAAGTGAATAAACACCAATCGTGCATCATACTCGCTCATCTCCGACCTAAACAAATCCGTGATGGCGAAAGTTTCTTCCATAGGACGGGGAATGCCCTGGCTACCATCATGGCCGGGCAAATCGAACGCAGTTAGTAACATCAAAGTTACGCGGTCTCCTGGCCGGAGTAAGAATATGTCCTTGTCGGCATCGCTGACGTGGGCATTGGGTCTGCGATAGGTGGCAATACTATATCCCAGTATAATGCCAGAGGGTTCTCGCAATTCTGCTGGCAGTTCCGGAGGAGTCGGGTTTGGGGGCAGGACAGCCTGGGATTCAGGATCGGCTTGAAATGGGGGCGGGACCGCGTCATGGAAAGTTGGCGCCATCGGCACGGGGCGGGACGGTACTGGCGGTGGGCGGCGCAGTTCTTGCATCCACCGCCACTGTTCCATAGCACGCCGAAAACGCCTCGCGATTTCGCCGCGCACTTCGAAACATGCCTCGGGATGCTCCCGATTTTCCGCAGTATAAAGGTACTGACAAAACTGGCCCACCCGCGCTCGGCTTCCAGGCTCTACGCCGATGACAATGACCGGCCGGGTAATCACTTCCCGGCTGTGCGGATAACTGAATTGCAGGATGCCGAACGTTTCTATCGCCGGTGAAACCGCTGCTACTCGATCGCCAAGTATTTCATAAACCTGCCGCACTTTATCTTCCACCCCGAAAAAACCGTTGTCGCTGCGATGCTCGATAATTATGTCGGAAAGCAGGCCCCGCAAACGGTCGCGCAATTTGCTGGCGAAACCTGCCATCACACTATTGACGACAATCAGCGTTGCTACCCCTAACATGACACTAATAATGCTAGCGAGTGCTAAGTAGCGCGTGCGCAAATAACGCCACGCCAGCAACCATTTATACATCGCTTGCTCCTGTTTCGTTCTCGCTAAAAAGGCGATACGCCCCTTGAGAAGCCGCTGGTACTAATGTGTCCTCTCCCCATCACGCTTTTCCGGCCGCAGAAGCGGGAAGAGAATCACATCGCGAATGGTCCGGCTACCTGTTAGTACCATTACCAGCCGATCTATACCTATTCCTAGACCTCCGGCCGGTGGCATGCCGTATTTCAAGGCCTTGATAAAATCCTCGTCCATGCGTGCCATAGATTCTTCCTCGGGCAAGCCGGCCAACTGGTGGCGGAATGTCTCCTCTTGCGTTAGCGGATCGTTGAGTTCGGTGTACGCGTTAGCGAGTTCCATACCCCATATATAAAGCTCAAATCGCTCGGCGATCTCGGGATGGCTGCGCTTACGCTTCGTCAATGGGCACAGCGAAGCGGGATAATCATAGACAAAGACAGGGCCCTGCAGCTTGTCTTCCACCACATGTTCGAAAAGATAGTGCACGACGACGTCCCGCTCCATGCCTGTGGTGTCTATCCCAAAACGCTTAGCGGCTTGAAACACACCTTGCGTGTCCTGCCAATCCACGCCGACATGTTCGCGGAATAGTTCCGCATAACTGACGCGCTTCCAGGGCGGACTGAAATCCAGCGTGACATCGCCGAGTGGCAATTGCCTTCCCCGGCCGAGCAAATCGACGCACGAAAGAATCAGGCCCTCCGTTAGATCCATCATTGTCTGATAGTCGCCGTAAGCCTGATAGAGTTCGAGCATAGTAAACTCGGGATTATGCTTCGGGCTAATCCCCTCGTTGCGAAAAACCCGGCCAATTTCATAGACTTTCTCAAAACCGGCCACCAGCAGGCGTTTAAGATGCAGTTCTAACGCGATCCGCAAGTAAAGGTCTATATCAAGGGCATTGTGGTGCGTAATGAAAGGGCGGGCAGCAGCACCGCCTGCTTGAGTTTGCAAGACCGGCGTTTCGACTTCCACATAGCCCAAACTGTTAAGATATTCCCGAACATGAGCCACCAGCCGAACACGCCATAGGGCTTTTTCCCGTAGTTCAGGATTGTAGATCAGATCGAGATAACGATGGCGCAAGGCAAATTCCACATCCTCAATTCCCGACCATTTGTCGGGGTGGGGCAGGAGCGATTTAGTCAAAAAGTGCAACCGTGTGGCAAAAACTGTAAGTTCGCCGGTCTTCGTTTTACCAAAGTGCCCATCAACGCCTAAAAGATCCCCGAGGTCTAAGCAATCGCATAGAGCCCAGTCCTGTTCGCCCACTTGCCTTTGTCCGATCAGAACTTGGATTTTGCCGGTGGCATCGGCCAGGTCCAAGAAGATGATGCGCCCCATGCGGCGGAGAGTGCGAATCCGCCCGGCCACCCGCACTGGTTGACCGACCACAAACGGATCGCCCTCCTGGATCGGCAGATGGCGCACGGTCTGAATCGGCAGGTGGCCTTCGAAGCGCCCGCCCCAGGGATCCAGTCCGAGTTGTTCTAGCCGCCTCAGCTTGGCCAGTCGGTCGGCTTCAAACTTCTCCAGGGGTGTCGTCAAGGTAGCCTCACTTGCTTTACACTGGGCTTGCTCCTGCCACCGTTACTTATCGAAAAGGTGGCGTTAGCCGAATATTATATTCGAGCTCCGCGATTGTACCCGGCTGCTGGCAGCTGTCAATGCGGCGTCCGATCGTTAGGCCATCAGTAACCCACGTAAGCGACGGAGGTCCGCTGATCTGTTTTCGGCGGGTTGGCCTTGCCAGAACAGGGTAGCGAAGGCATAATCCGCGCCTCGGGGGTGCTGAACGAGAAGTCGGGGATTTGGCCATCAACAGCTAGGAATGTCCAACAATGCAAGAAGAATTCCGCTGGACCACGCTGATGGCAGAAAATGGCGAAGCTACTCCGCGCTGGATTCGCTTGTCAGCCTATCGCCGGCTGGTGATAGAAATGCTGCACCATGCGCGGAAGGTTCCGTCCATACCCGTGGCCCGCCTGATGAGCTTGGCCCCGCTGGTGCAAGCGCGACAAGCGTGTTGGACCAAACCGTCCTGGACGGCACTCTTTATCCGCGGCTATAGTCTGGTGGCTGTCGAATATCCTGAATTGCGGCGGGCGTACATACCGTGGCCTTGGCCGCATCTATACGAACATCCGTACAGTGTCGCCAGTGTCGTCGTCGAGCGCGTGGTGGAGAAAGAAGCGGTCTTGCTAGCGGCGAAAATCACCACCCCCGAAAAACGTTCCGTACTTGCCATCCAGGAACACCTGCACCGCTTCAAGCAAGCACCGCTGGAACAAATTTCGGAATTTCGACAGCTACGACGTCTCGGCCACATGCCCGGCTGGCTACGCCGTTTCTTTTTCTGGCAAACGCTGAACTGGTCCGGGGCAAAGCGGGCCAAACGTTTTGGCACCTTCCTCGTCTCCAGTTACGGCAGTTTGGGCGCTGAGCAAATCCACCCTATCTGTCCGCTAACCACCCTTTTGACTTTTGGACCTATCGCCCGCAACGGTGACGTCGTGGTGAAGATCATTTATGATCACCGTGTGCTGGATGGCAGGCGAGTAGCGGCAGCATTGGCTCGCTTAGAAGAAATACTGAATGCCACCCTTTCTGCAGAATTAGAAACCCTATGTCAAGCAGCTTGAATGCTCAGTTCTGGCGTTACCGCCCGGTAGCGGTTACCGGGGCCACGGGATTTATCGGCCATCACGTCGCTCAGTTACTCGCCGCCCAGGGAGCGCAGGTTCGAGCTCTCATCCGGCCAAGCTCGCGGACACAACGTTTAGAGGCATTGGGCGTTCCATGGGTGGTGGCACCTTTGGACAGTGCCGAAGCGCTAGCGCGGGCCTTCGCTCAGCAGGATATAGTGATTCATCTAGCGGGTGCGGTCCATTTGCGCCAGGATTGGCAAGAAGTCTGGCACACTAATGTCGAAGGAACGCGGCAGGTGCTGCGAGCTGCCAAGCAAGCGGGAGTGCGCCGCGTCGTACATGTGAGCTCTATCGTGAGTATTGGCGCCAGCCAGGAACCCACCGTATTAGACGAAACCGCCCGCTGGAACTTAGGTCATCTTCGAGTGCCTTATGTTCTCAGTAAACGGCGAGCGGAGGAAATAGCCTTAGCAGCTGCCGAGCAAGGCCAGGATGTGGTTATAGTCAATCCTGCCTCCGTAATCGGACCCGAAGATTATAGCCGCAGCGAATTCGGCGTATTGTGTCGGCGATTCTGGTCCAGGCGGTTGCCGTTGGTGTTTCGAGGGGGCAGTAATTTTGTAGATGTGCGGGATGTCGCACAAGGGATCTTGCTCGCGGCGCAACAAGGCAGAGCAGGAAGACGCTACATTCTGGGCGGCGTCAATCGAAGTTGGTTGGATTTCTTTCGGGACTTGGCACGCTTAAGCTGGTGGCCTATTCCACGGTGGTATGCCCCAGGTACCGTGGCACCATTAATCGCCTGGATAAATACTTATTGCGAACGTCGCCCGGGAAAACGGCCCTATCTTAGTCCTGCACAGGCGGAGCTGCTTTCGTGGTTCTTTTTCATGTCGAGTCGGCGGGCCAGGGAAGAACTCGGTTATGAGCCACGCCCTTGGACCCAGACCCTTCGCGAC
The DNA here is from genome assembly GCA_002898995.1 of bacterium HR36. GTDB lineage: Bacteria > Planctomycetota > Planctomycetia > Gemmatales > HRBIN36 > HRBIN36. Next base: position 6,556 of record BEIM01000031.1, on the reverse strand, counting down.
ACCTATCAATTCTGGATGGTAGCTCGAAGTGCCTGATTCGTCAGGAAAAGACGCTTAGAAAAGCTATGGACGAAAAGCTTACCAATTCCCAAAACGCAATAAAAAACTCGAGCTATGCCTGGCATGGTCTGCAACCCAGGGCTGAGTATTGGCGTGGGCGCCTGGTTGTCGTTACAGGAGCCACTGGATTTCTCGGCTGGCATCTGGTGCAGTGGTTGCGGCACCTTGGGGCTCGCGTCCGCACTTTCGCCTTGCACCCGCCCTTGGATCATCCGCTGTTAACCTTGAAGGACATAGAGCCTATTTTCGGCGATGTCCGCAATCAGCGTTTGTTGCAGGATATACTAAGCGAAAGCTCGGTAATCTTCCATGCCGCGGGGCCGGTGGCAGTCTGGGGTATAGATGCTGACACTATAATGCAGAGTCATGTGGTAGGAACTAAGCATGTGCTACAAGCCGCACCACCACAGGCAAAAATTGTGTATACATCGAGTGTAACTACTATCGGGGCGACACGGAAGCCCATACCGCTTGATGAAGAACACTCGTTCAATCTGGGGCGCTTAGCGCTGCCCTATATTCAAGCGAAACGTGTGGCGGAACAAACCGTGCTGAAGGCGTGCCAGGAGGGGCGCTGGGCATGCGTGGTCAATCCCGGCTATTTACTTGGACCTGAGGATTATGGCCCTTCGGTATTAGGTCGGTTCTGCCATCGGTTCTGGAAGGGGCGTATCTGGTTGGTGCCTCGCGGAGGGATAAACGTTGCCGATGTCCGCGATGTCGCACGCGGCCACCTTTTAGCAGCAGAGCGCGGCCAACCAGGATCTCGGTATATTCTCGGAGGTCATAACCTAAGCTTCCGAGAACTATGTCACCTGCTGGCGCACGTTTCAGCCACCCATCCTCGTTTTCTCTGCACCTGCCCCTCACCTCTTCTCGCTTTCTTGGCTCTGCTGGCTCAGGTCCGAGCCTGGTGGAAGAAAAGAGAACCTTATCCTTCTGTTGCCCAAGTAAAGATCGGGAGCTATTACTGGTATTATTCGAGCCGGCGCGCTATGGAGGAGTTAGGGTACAGTGTCCGCGATATAGCAATTACCGTTCGGGACACGTGGGAATGGTATAGCCGCACTTATCATCCTAAATGGCGTGCCTTTCAACGGTGGTGGTTACGCCCGGCGGCGTAGTAGTAAGCCTGATGGCTAAATTAAGCGGAGCTATTCTGCGTTTACGGGTTGCTGCCGATCCTGAAGCACCGAGAGCTCCTGTTGGATCAATTGTAAGGTCCGCGGATGAGTCGGTGTGTTAAAGTGCCAAGCATCGGCTAACTCTATGTTTTCAGCCCTGTCCAACTGATCGCCATCTAACAAGAAGCCCCAGGCCAGAATGTTCAAAATGCGTCTGGCATTTTCAGGTTGGTCATAAGGAATATTTCGCAAAGTATTGGCGTTAAGATAAATAAGAAGGTCAACCATTATGCCCTGCTCACGCAGCGCATGGGTAATGTTGCGAGCCATGTTGGCACCGAAGCTGTAACCAATCAACACGAACTTAGCCCGCGTGTCATGTTGGAAGATAAGCGGAATTTTTTCAACGCACTCATAGGCAGCAAATAATTCGCTGTAATGAACCTGAGAATATCCCAAGGCCCGCAAGTGAGCAGCCAGATCGGGCATACCGGCGTAATGGAACGGATCTAAACCATTTATAAGGAAAATGTAGATGTGCTCTTTTTCCCTATCGCTATCCGTTGAGGAAGGTACCAAGCCAGTGGCGGCATTTTGCGCGAGGTGGGTTGGCTCGGTATCCTCGTTGGCTGCGCGCAAAGTAGTTTGGTGGCCGATGACCGCTTCGGAGTTACCCGTGGACAGAATACTCTGGCAGCCAAGCAAGCTGCAAATTGCTAAGGCAAGTGCACCTCGCGTGGCCCAGTCTATCCGCGAGCGCATGTTTCATCCCTGCGTCCTGTGCTGCGGGATTAGTGGATATCGAAAATTGCTCTTATATGACTTCGGAATCGCCTCCTAGCAATGTTGAAATAGCTCGGTCCTCAGGATAGGAAGTGCTCCGCGAACATAAGGGAAAAGACGGCTCGGCAGCCTAGCTAATTTAGGAGAAGTCTATCGAGGTTGCCGAGCCATCTCAATTACCAAAATGGGAACTGAGGTGCGGCGTACCATCGCCAGCGGCTTATTCTTCGCAGGGAGCGCTGAAGCGGTGGCAAGCATCCGTGCAAGTATCCACATCAAAAGTCCGCCCGTGGTCTTTGAAGCGCGAACCGTTAATGCTGGCACAGCAGCCCTTAGCGCCGCCGAAATCGTAAGTCTGACTCAGGGCGCCAATGGCATTAGCGACATCTTCGAATTCGTTGAGCACGGCCTGCTGGACGCTTTTGAGGCCCACGACCATGGCGAGGACTAGGATCGTGGCCAGCAAAATCCATTCGAAGGACAAAAGGGCACCGCAATCGTCTTGCCACAGTTGCATCATCAATCGCCGCATAGTTCCTCTCCTTTGTGCTGAGGTGGTGGGGGACAGCTGATACAGAGCACCGACCGAGTGAGAGCGGTTGGCCATTCCGCGCTCACGATCTCGCTGGGATGCGAAACTAAAAAGCACCACGCGTGCCGAACCGATGATTCTGGAAAGCGCGCTGAGCTTTCACACGGACAAGTATCATTTGAGATTGAAGCATGCTTAGTTTTTCGATGGGACTGTGAATAGTTATCGCGGGGTGGGAAAGCAGGGCGACAGGATGTCACTTACCGGCAGAATGGGTGTTAGCGCATGCAGGTAGCCGTAAAGTTAACACGATTCCAGAATGAATCACTGTGGAACGCAGCGAGGAAAGAGGCTAAGGAGCGTCAAAATGAGCGGCCCAACAGCGCCAGATTTTGCCATTGCTCGCCTGGGAGAAGCGAAGTATCCTTCGCCATTGCGGGCGCGGATTCAGGGTCCCGTGTGTCGTTTTTTCGTGAGCGATGATGAGCGCGTCCTCTATGACATCATTGGGACAGCCTGGCAATTCACGGCACTGCCGGAGCATATCGAACCGCGCAATCTGGAATTGGCTGGGCCGCGAGAGTGGCTCTATTTTGACCCGAGCCGGACCACAGCGGCCATCGCCACCTGCGGCGGACTATGTCCTGGCATGAACAACGTGATACGGGCGCTAACCAGGACGCTGCTTTTGCAATACGGCGTACGCCGTGTGTTGGGAATCCGCTATGGTTTTGCGGGGTTGGTGCCGGGCGGGCCCGCGCCGATTGAGCTGACCGTGAGCATGGTGAGAGACATACACCAGCAAGGGGGCTGTTTTTTGGGGACGTCGCGTGGGCCGCAGGACATCGGCGCGATGGTGGACTTTCTGGTGGCGCAGGATGTGCAGTTATTGTTTTTGATAGGCGGAGACGGAACCGCACGAGGAGCGCTGGCCCTATGCCGAGAAATTGAACGGCGCCACCTACCGATCGCGGTCATTACCCTGCCCAAGACGATAGATAACGACTTGCCTTATGTGGAGAAGACGTTTGGTCTGGAGACCGCTTTTTCGCGAGCTACGGAAGCGGTGCGGGCAGCATATGCGGAAGCGATCAGTTTTTCTCCTGGGGTGGGCTTAGTAAAGTTGATGGGCCGGCTCTCGGGCTACATAACGGTGCTGGCGGCGTTAGCGGAAGGCAACGCTGACTTCGTTCTGATTCCCGAAGTTCCTTTTGACCTGGAAGAACCGAATGGCCTGCTCGTGCACGTTCGCCGGCGCCTGCACGAACAGGGATACGTTGTGATTGTGGTAGCCGAGGGTGCTGGCCAGCATTTACCGGAAATGCAACGCGAACGGGAACAATTGGGCCTCGATCCCTCTGGCAACCCGCGGCTGGCAGATATCGGCCGTTTTTTGCAGCAGGTGATTCAGAAGAATCTAGGAGTGCGCGTGCGTTATATTGACCCAAGCTATGAGATTCGCGCCCAGGCCGCGTTGCCCAACGAGGCGGTGTTCTGTTTGCAGCTAGCGCAGCACGCGGTTCACGCTGGCATGAGTGGGCGGACGCGAATGATGGTAGGTTTATGGAACAACGTCTTTGTCCACGTTCCGCTGGAAGCGGTAACCCAGGGAATCAAGCAGGTAGATCCGTGCGGACCGCTTTGGTTATCACTGCTGGAGGCCACGGGCCAACCCCATACCATGTGCAATTTCCGTTCGTGAAACTACCCTGGGTGGGAATGGTTTACGGGAGAGGCGCGATTGACAAGGCGTTGTCAGCGTGTTATAGGGAGCACCGCCCAAAACGGGGAGAAGGCGACGAAACACCCAGTCGAAGCCCCTTCTCGGGGGAAATTTCAGGGCGAACGTCACTAGCTCTACTGTGTGCCGGGAACTGCGGGACACCGGCACTGCCCGTCCCTCCTGGGTAGAAGCGGCAAGCTCGCTGGCTGTGGTGTGGGTCGGCCAGGTCAGTGAGCGCTTCACAGTAGAGCGAGCAGACCGGAGGTTGGGGCGGTCCCGCCTCCGGGGATATAAGCGGCAGGGGCCTCCGACAGGTACAGGCCAGCTCTTGGCGGATCGGGAAAGCTGTTTTTGCGCGGAGGCCCCTTCTTCTGAGTTAGAAAAAAGAGGTAGCTGCGGTCCGACGCCGGAATTCTTCCTGATATTTTGGAGTGGATGACTGCTCGGCCGTTGGTTGGGCTAAGCCTCAGGCCCGTAAAAGCGCATGCCTTCTAAGGTGTTTTTGCTGCCCGGCCAGCTTTTTTCGGCTATAATAATAATGTGGTATCGTAGCGAATCGGCTTTGCAGGTGGAGCACACCATGAAGATTTATCTTGTTCCCGAAGATGGTTCGCGACCTTATGAGCTGGTCAAGGACATTACGTTAATCGGCCGCAGTCGCATCTGCGACATTCAGCTTCTGGACAAGTCGGTGTCAAAGTTACATTGCGTGCTGGTCAAAACCGATAGTTTGGTGCTGGTGCGCGACCTGGGCAGCACCAACGGGACGAGGGTCAAGGACATGCTGGTCAAGCGAGGGGTGCTGTTGCCCAATGACGAGTTGACTGTGGCACGGCTCAAGTTTCGCCTGCAGTTCGTGGCCGATAATGCGGCAGCTCCACTACCTAAGCAAGAGTGGATCGCCACGGAGCCAATTGCGCGAGAAGCCATACCAGAAACCGAAGAAGATTCGGAGCTGGACCACGGTCCGGTCAGTTCGCCGCTGCCTCCGCAGGTACCGGAAATTGAGCCAGTTCCGGAGCCGCCGCCAATTCCATCAGTGCCGCCAGTTGTCCGCACTGAATCGCCCGATGCGAGTCCCGACGTTTCCTGAATCGGCTAGCCTGACTCTTCAGGAGCAGTGACGATTCCCGCCAGCTCAAGGAAAACTGGCCTGCGTGTGTACGTTTGCGGTCGTCTTCGGCCTGAGGGCCACGTGCCAGCTAGTGGTGTTCAATACAATGACGCTTCTAATTCCCGCTTCCAGCCAGTATGTAGGAGAACACAATGGGTGGGCAACGATCCTGGGGAGTAACAATGGCAGTGGCTGCGGCCTGGTGGCTCGGCAGCATCGCTGACGTCAGGGCGCAAAGGCCAGAAACGAAAGAATTAGCCCGGCTCAAGGCGGAAAATGCGCGCTTGCGCCAGGAATTGGAGGAACGGGAACGCCACGTCAAACAAGTGCAGCAAGAAGTAGCGCGGCTGCGCCAAGAATTGGCGGAACGCGAGCAAACCCTTGCCCGGTTGCGCAAACAGCAAGCCGCTGACAAAACTGAAGACAAACGCCAGGAAGATGAGATGAAAAAACTGCGGGGCATTGTCCAAGCTCCTTATGTTCATGTTGTGCTTTTTTACCTCAAAAGTGATGCTCCCAATAACCACGCCGACACCTTGGTGCAGGACTGCCAACAGCTATTGGGCAAAATCCCGAGCGTGCGTCACGTCTGGGCCGGACCACCAGCCAAGCAGGCGACACCCGAGGTAGCACAGCAGGATTTTCAGGTCGGCCTCGTTGTGCTTTTTGACAATTATGACGACTTGAAAAAATACCTCGACCATCCGCTCCATAATAAATTCGTTGCAAAGCATAACCGCTACCTCCAGCGGGTAATTGTCCACGACTTTCGTGTGCCGCGCCCGTAACCCTAGTCGTCTTACGCCAGACCTCTAGGACATGGCACAGCGATCCGTAGGCAATCCTTTAGGAGAAATTATGCCACGCTCGGCTGCTCTCAATTGTGCCTTCTTGCTGGTAAGCATCGGTGCTCATGCGCCGGGTGAAAATAAGCCCAGCTGCCGCGATTTATTCAACGGCAAAGATTTGGATGGCTGGGTCGTCGAGGGAGCCAGCAGATTGTCCAATGGCGAGCCTGTCTGGCGTGTGCAAGATGGCAAAATCGTCTGCACCGCTGGTAAGAATGCCTACGGTTTTCTGCGTTATGCCCGCCAAACGTTCCGCGATTTCACGCTGCACGTGGAATATCGTTTTTTGCCAGCTACCTCGAGCAATCCTCGCGGCAATAGCGGCATCGGCATTCGCACCCCACCTTACGATCCCAAGCGCTCTGACCGTAC
>BEIM01000030.1 GCA_002898995.1 bacterium HR36 | reverse complement strand
CGCTTGGTGACGCAAAGCCTCCCACGTTGGTTGCGGAAGTTCATGGGTGTCCAAAACGATCATGCGGTCCGCTCTCCGCCAAGAAAGGGTTGGGATCAGCGCTTGCACCGGCGCCACCACTAAGGATGCCCAGTCAGCCAAGCGATTAGCCCAGACCTCTGTAAGTTCGGGTATCCGACTGGGCAGGGAGCGCACGGATTCCAGGTAATGTTCGATGATCTCAGCGCGAGCACGGGCGCGCTCGCGCAGGGTGCGCACCGCCTCGACATCCGGCTTTTCGGGAAAGCTGGCTGCCGGCCACAATTCCCGTACCAACTCGCCGCAATGTCGCCAGCGTTCCAGAGCTTGCATCCAAAGGTATTCCGCAGCACGCAGCTGGGTGTCCAGCTCCGCGATCTGGTTTTCGAAGAACGACCTGACAATCTGCTCCTGAGCGGTGCGATGGCGCTGCTGCTCACATTGTTGAGCTTCTGTGGCTTGTTCATATTCGCGTTGGCAACGGTGCACTTCGGCTTCGGCCTCTTGGAAGCGCGCTTGGAATTCAGCTAATCTTTCTTCGCTCCTCGATTGGAACAGCGTCTGCCACCACAGCCAGCGCCAAAATGTCCGAGCCTTTTTGATGGCAACAATTTGCTGCTGATGGGCCACACGCTGCCGCCATAGCTCGTATTGCATTCTGGCGCGTTGTAGTTGTTCCTGTGCCTGCTGGCTGCGTTGATGTAAATCGGCCAGAATGATTTGATGCTTGCGTTTTTCCGCATCCAGCGCCTCGCCTAATTTCCCTTCGGCCACAGAATCGGGATGCTCCAAATAATGCCGAAACTCGGTTATCAACTGCTCGCGCTGTTGTCGGAGGCCGCACAGCTGGGCGTCTTCTCGTGGCCACTCCGCAGCGATGCGCTCGACTTCGTGGAGCCAATTCATCGCTTGTTGCAGTTGGCGTAGCTCCTTTTCCCAGTTCAGCGCGGAGGCCTCAGCGCTCCGCTGGAGCTGCAGCGCGAGGATTTTCGCCTGCGTCTGTGGTAACCAGCGGCGCAGCTCTTCTGGCAGCGTGTCAGCCGTTTCCGACGCAGCAGGAAGGTATACGGCAAGAACTTCTTCAACCCCGCGGAGTTGACCGAGCAGACGCTGCAAGGAAGCACTGTGTTGTGCGGTTACGATGACGCGCTCATGCTGCTGCAGACATTGTCGAATCAGCTCGACCAGGACGCGCGTCTTGCCGCTGCCGGGTGGCCCTTGCATCACAAAGCCTTCTTTCGCCTGCAGGGCGCGCAGCACCACTTCTCGTTGCTGCTCCGTTAGTTCTTGGTCGCACCATGTTATTTGGCGGGAGCCCGGCGTCGCGGGGGGCAGCGAGTAGGCCCGCTGGCCAGATTCATCAGCGGTTTCGCATGGAGCTGGCGCAGCTCGTTCCTGCCCAAGGAGGCATTCAGCAAGCTTCCACACCGAAGTGGGAAACTCACTTTGTCGAGGCGGCTCGCCCTTAGTTTTTCGCTGTTCTTCGCGGAACAAGGTGGCCAAGTATGCGAGCAAGTCCGAACCGTTTGCCCACTCCAGACCTCCTGGGGAAACCGACGCGGGTGAACGGGATTGCGTCTCTTGCTGCCAGGCGGCATCACACGTGACCAACTCCGAGATAGGAGAAGTCTTACCGCCAGCCGGACTTTTCGTCGCGACCAAACACGCACCGCCGAGTATCCTCATGGGCGTCAGAACCTCGTTGTCATGTCTGGGTGTCAGCACCATGTTCGATGACGACACTAATCACGAGCTGGCCGGCCGCAAAGATAGCACTGGCAACGGCACAGCTCCCCGAGCACGGTGCCAACCGACTTATGGTGGGGTAGGCTAGGCTCATGGCTATTTTGGCAAACCCAGCCTGATTCTGCAACCCACCGGCCAACATTTTTCCGCACAATTCATAATGTCTTCACCCTCGTACGACTCCGGCTACTCCGACAAATCGGCCTCACAGTTTGCGGAGCCACCCTTCTGTTAACCATAGGTGCGCGGTGTTCCGGAAAGAATATCGGCAAACGGCCAGCTCTCCCTGCAATTCCCGCCCATTCGTATCGCCGGTCAGCGTCGGCAACGGGGAAACCGCACTCGCGCTCACGGATCCACTGCATTTATGCCGATACGCTTTACCGACTACCATAGGCCTAGCGGATCTCCTGCACTAAGTGCTGGAACCCTGTTTAGGCAAGCGTGCCTGGCAAAAAATCGTGGCTCTGGCTTTTGCAGCCATTAGCTCCTTCGTAGGGCTGGCCCCAGGCGGAGTGTACAGTTTATGCGGAAAGACAAGCTCCGGCAAATCGGTTACAATGACGGAGCAAAAGCAGTTTGCCGAATTTGCAAAAACAAGCGAAAATAATTCGTCAAACCCCGCGACGGAATGACATCGGGGCCAAGACTCATCAGGCGGGCGGACGAAAGCTATTAACGGGACAGCCAACTGTGGGGAAGACAGCAAGGTAAAGCTATGCGGCGAGTCGTAGTGACCGGCTTGGGTGTGGTGGCCCCCAACGGTATCGGCAAAGATGCTTTTTGGAAGGCCTGCGTCGAGGGACGTAGCGGCGTTGGTCCGATTACCAGTTTCGATGCCTCCCGGCACCCCGTGAAAATTGCTGCCGAGGTTCGGGATTTCGATGTGACCGCCTGGGTGCCGCCCGAGCACCGCAAATCCCTCAAGATTATGGGGCGGGCAATGCGTTTTGGTGTCGCCGCCGCTGCCATGGCCATCCAAGATGCCGGCCTCGATCTCAACCGCATCAACCCCGAGCGATTCGGCGTATGTATGGGCACGGGTATCGTCCCTACCGAGTTACCAGAAATTTCGCCTGCACTTATTCAGGCTTGCGATGAACGTGGCCAGCTCGATGTGACCCGCTTGGGACAGTGCGCTGCTGGGACTTTGTTTCCGCTGTGGATTTTGAAGTACCTGCCCAATATGGCCGCTGCCCATATTTCGATAATGTTCAACGCGCAGGGTCCCAACAGCACGGTAACGACGGCTTGCGCTGCGGGTACTCAGGCCATTGGCGAGGCTTTCCGCTTGATTGCCTTGGACCACGCAGACATTATGCTGGCCGGCGGTGCCGATAGCCGCATCGATCCCCTGCTGTTGTTGGCTTACAACGCCCTAGGTGCTCTCAGTCGGGCGCAACGTGAGCCTCAGGCTGTTTCACGTCCTTTTGACCTGGAACGCGACGGCTTCGTCCTCGGTGAAGGCGCTGGGGTATTGGTTCTGGAAGAACTCGAGCATGCGCGACGCCGCGGCGCGCAGATTTATTGCGAAGTGACGGGCTACGGCTCCAGTTTCGATGCCTATTCCGTCACCAAACCCGATCCGCAAGGTCGCGGGGCAGCGCGGGCTATCCGCTGGGCGCTCGAGGAGGCACGTGTGGACGTGCACGACGTAGACTATATCAACGCGCACGGCACGAGCACTAAACTCAACGACGAAATGGAAACCAACGCTGTCAAGCTCGTTTTCGGCGAACAGGCCAAGCGCTTGCCGCTCAGCTCTATCAAATCCATGATCGGGCACCTCATTGGCGCCGCTGGCGCTGTGGAAGCGGTGGCTCTGGCCATGACGCTCAAGGAAAACGTCCTGCCTCCTACCATCAATTACGAATATCCCGATCCCGCCTGCGATCTCGACTACGTACCCAACGTCGCCCGCGAACAAAAAGTGCGGGTCGCTGTCTCCAACAGTTTCGGATTTGGTGGCCAGAACGCCGCCATCGTCATGGCCCAATTTACCAACGGCCGAAAGTAAGGACGGAATCCCACCCCGAACTCGGCTGCCCTTCTCAATCATGAGCAGGCTCATGGCAAATGGCTGCACTCGATTGCAACGTTTTGCAAAGTGGTGTCGCGTTTTCGATGCCAGTTACTGGGATGATGCAAGAGCGATGGGCCGCGGGCCAAGCTGGATGGAGCGGATAGAGGAAACCCTACCGTTTTTACGGCTGGCGTTTTCAGCTGCTCGGCCGCAGAGCAATGTGGAGGAATAGGTAGAGAAAGGCGCTACGGAAGCACAGCCCACGGTTCGCCACTTGCCCCACATGGGAGAGGCACGTGCTGCGGTGCAAGTCCGTTTCAGCACGCTGCGGATGGGTCGCACCTCCCACTTTCTGTACACGGACTCGAGTGCCAAACGGTGTAGCGCCACTGCGTGAAGGGTGGAGAACGTAAGTGCACGGCCTTGCCCATGTGAAGGAAAAGCGCCACGGAGCTCAGGCGTGTCATAAGCCGGCAACTTTGGAAAGCCACGCCGAGTTTAGCTGGCGTAGCGGTAGTGCGGGCAGCGTATCGGGGGATTTCCGTAGGCACAAGTGTTTACGCTTCGTCGTCTCCGACCCGCAGCCGATAAGTGCCACCAAGCAGAGGAACAGCACGGGCAGTTAGGTTGACTGCAGTGGGCATTTGCTCCAGGCCTACCCTGGGTGTCGCGACCATTCTGGCCTTCTCGCGCACAGCCCGCCTGTGCTTACGCGCCAAGATGTGAATTGGCTATGGGGTACGGAGCAATTGGCGAAATGGACTACATCCAGGGAAATCCAACGCGTGTGCCAACTCGGCGCGCATGGGTAATAACGATCGGTTGGATATGGTTAGCGGGCAGTGTGCTGTGTTGGTTCGCAGGTGGCATGGCCGGCCAGGCTTGGCCTTACCATACTCATTCTGGGCCGTTCCTGGTGTTCGCAGATGGACCGGTGCGGGACCTCGACGGACTAGCTCAGGAATTGGTACAACTAGGGGAACGACTGCAAACCGAATTGGCAATCCCGTTGTGCATCGAACGGATTGGCCTGTATCTGTTTCACGACCGCGAGCTGTATGAGCAATTCCTGCTGCAAAGTGTGCCACACTTGACGCAGCGCGACGTGAACCGACAGGGGCTATTCTTCCTGCATGGTAAGACGCCAGTTATTGTAGCGCTGGTTGGGGCAGATCTTCGCCGCACCCTACGCCACGAGTTCGTACATGCGGTACTGAACCCATCCTGCCCGCAGTTACCTCTCTGGTTGGACGAAGGCCTGGCCATGTACTACGAGGTGCCGGAAGGTCATGGTTGGCAGGAACGGCTGGCGGAATCGCTGGAACGCCAAGCGCGCCAGGGTTGGGAGCCGAATCTGTCGCGCCTGGAGCGGTTGACGCGCATGCAGCAAATGGGCGTGCAGGAATACGCTGAGGCCTGGTCATGGACGTTTCTGCTACTGCGAGGTGGGCCGGAGTACCGCACCTGCCTGCAAAGCTATCTGGCGGATCTCCGGCGGAATTCCCCAGCCCGCCCCTTATCCGAACGCTGGCTAAAAAGTGGACAGTCCCCCGAACAGTCCTGGTGGGCCTTTTACGGCTGGACACCGACCCGCCGCGCTTCTCGCTGGGAGAGTTGGCGACAGTGGTGGATACGGTGAAGTTAGGGAGAACGTTGCGGGTCCGGCTCAGGAAAAACCGACAGAGGATCAGAGAGCAATTCGTGCGGTGGCAGAACTACGAGGTACAGCACTTCACAATGGGAGTGGCGTTGTTGCCAGTGGGCTGCAGCGGTGGCACTGACGTGACTACCCCGCACATCCAGCCGACGCAGTTGCGGCATTTTGGCCAGCATTTCCCAGGCCCGGTCGGTGATGCGGGTGCGGGCCAGGCTGAGATCGCTGAGGGCAGCGCAATGGCATAGGGGCCGCAAAGCGTCGTCGCCCACCCCTGTACCATTCAGGCACAATCGCCGAAGCCGCGGTAACGATTCCGCTGCGGTTAGGCCTGCTCCACACACTTGGCTGTCGCTGACGTCCAACTCCTCCAGGCTACCTAAGCTGGTCAGGGATTTCAGGCCCGCATCGGTAATCGCGGTCTCGGCCAGGCCCAGCTTGCGTAGCGCGGGCATGCCGGCCAAGCTCGGCACGCCCTGGTCTGTAATCCGGGTGCCACGCAGTTCGACTTCCTTTAAACCGGGCCATTCGGCTAACTCGATCACAGCTCCGTCGGTAATATCCGTATACGAAAGCACTAGCTGCTGTAAGCGCCTGTACCTGCGCAAATGCTTCAATCCTGCGTCGCTAATCGGGTTGCCAGTGAGCACTAACCGTCGCAGTTCGGGCCAATCTGGCAACTGGGCCAATTCAGTGTCGCGGATCCCCGTACGTACCAGCACCAGCTTGCGCAGGTTGCTCAAAGACGCTAAGTCTGCCCACCATGCCGAAGACCAGGGCGCATCACTGAAATCTACCCCAATTATGTCCCCAGACGACTCGTCCCATTGCAAGCGTGCCCCAGCCAATTCTAAACGCCGAGCAATTCGTTCCATCTCCGACTCCCCAGTACAGCCAAGCGTACCAACAACTAATCCTAGCCAAATGACTACGAGCACCCTGGCGGCTTTTTCCCGAATGGACATCGGAGGTGGTGATTCCGATGAACCGGCCGATACTACGTTCCCTGGCCGGCAGGCTGGAGCATACGCTTCCGCTTCAATTTCGGCGCGGGCAATGATGCTTCCTCGCTCAAGTGAGGTTTGGTGGGGTCGGGCATCCCGTCGGGCCAAATATGGAACCCTCCCCGCGACGCTGGCGTCTCTCCGATGATCTCCCAGGTTCCCCAAATCCCTTTCCCCTCGTTGTAGCCGCGATAATAGACGGCGTGCCGACCTACGTATTGCTTGACCCATTCACATTGCCCGCTGCTGAGTTCATAAGTTCCGCGGACATGGAATTTGCCTACGCAATCGCGGCCTTCTCCTGTAAGCTGGCCATGACGGAACGTCAAGAGCAATTCCATCTCGTGCCGGCCGGGCGGCAGCGCCGCTTGTAAGAAAAATCCTCTCCACTTGCCGCTGGGAAATCGCGGATCCGTCTCCAACTCTTCCGTAGCTGCCGGTACATCAGACATGGTCGCTTATCCTCTGGCTCGATCAGCCCGCCTCGGTTTCCTTATGATGATTATAAGCCAGCATCCCTGCGGAGAGCTTCTCGCATGAGCGATGAGGCCATGATTCCTCCACGGCAACAAGGACAGGAGTGGGTGCACCTGATTCAAGCTCAGTACGGTGGCCCGGCCTTCATTCGCCGCGGTAAACGACTCGCCGACGCCTTCCAACAGTTATACCAATCACTGGCTCGCTTCCGACAACCCGACCATGAAGACGATTGGCTCGCTATGGTGCGCCTCCGCCTGGGCAGACTCAAGGCCCTCGCCGGCGATTGGTCGCAACTTAGCCCCTGGCTGCCTCCTTCATCTATCTCCCTTCTCAAACACCTGGAACAACAACTGTCCCCGCGCCTGCACCTGCCACCAGCACCGGACCCTCGCCCCACCGTCTTATTCTCTGCGCTGCGAGAACTCCTAGAGTCTATCCGCCGATTCAACCGACGCTGGTTGCGCTACCTCCAAAATTTAGACCTAACTCCCATTCAGCGCTTGATTGACGAATATAACCGCTATTACCTGCTGGAAAAGGAATGTTTCTTGCAATCGCCGCGTCTGGCACGCTTGGGCTTTCAACCGATCCCACCTCTCACTTGGACCGACTTGTTGGACAAGTTCCCGTTGATCCCTGAGCCTCAGCTTTGGCAAGACCCGCCATCCTAACTGTGTCGAAGCGCGCCAGAGCATGACGACCGTCCTTCGACTTGCAGCACCTTTACTGCCGATCTAACAACTAGCTGTTTTCCACCGTCCTGGGATTTCTAACACCTGTCTAGGTGCTTGGCATTTGACATCTGCTTCGGCGCAACGCTTTGTAGCTATTGTCTGAGAGTTTACTTTTGATCACGATGACCAGGGCTTGAGTCGCTACGGAGCGATGCGGCGTAGTAGCCCAGCAATCGGAGCTATGGCGTTCGTAGTATTAGGCGACAGCGGCTAAGAGACCGCGGATTAGGGAAACTGCTTTGGACGAACATTCTAGCCGCCGCAGAGAACCGCACGGTGTGTTCAGGGGCTGCGAGCTGGGGAAACTGCTGTTGACGAAGATGGCCGGGTTAGGGAATATGCGTAGCTGCTGAGCCAAGTAGGGAGGTTATAAATGCGACAAGTGCGCGGTGGATGGGATGAGCGAACAGACGCAGACAAAGGGCGTACCTGGTGGCGAGCATGGAAAAGTGGAGGCGGTTTCACCGCGGCGTGCGCCCTGAGCATCTTGGGACTGGTATGGATTGGCTGGGCGGATGTCGCGTCACCAGAAAGGTATACGATAGACGCGGCGATTCGGGCCTTGTGGTTCGCGGATGAGCAGGAAGGCTGGGCGGTAGGCGACGAAGGGTTAATTTTGCACACCATAGACGGCGGTCGAACCTGGGAGCGGCAAGCGAGTGGAACGCGAGCCAATTTGCGGGGTGTGCATTTCTTATCGCCGTTTAAGGGTTATGCAGTCGGAGAAGCGGCGTTGCTGGAAAGCCCGTTGACGATGGGCGTGCTGTTGATGACCCGTGATGGCGGAGTTACCTGGCGAACCGTCAGCGACAGGGAAATGCCCGGTCTGCATCATGTGCACTTTTTCGATCAGCGCCAGGGAGTGGTAGCTGGAGACGCGAGTGAGGGGTTTCCCTCTGGGCTGTGGACGACGGAAGATGGGGGACTGAGCTGGCGAGCCATACCACACAGCCGGCAGCCAGGTTGGTATGCGGCGGCGTGGCTTGGGCCGGACCTAGGCGTTTGCGTGGGGCGCTGGGGGAAAGTGGCCGTCCTGCGGCAAGGAACCTGGCAACCCGTGACCGGCGAGTGGTCGGCCCATAGAGCAGTGCGCGGCGTGTGCTGGAATGGTAAGACCGCCTGGGCCTGCGGAGACGCTGGGTTGTTGCTACGTTGCGACGATCCCCAATTAAGGCGTTGGCAGCGCGTGTCGTTACCCGTGCCAGAGGAATGGCAGCGGCTGTGGGATTTTCATGCCGTGCACTTTGTGGGCGAGTTTGGCTGGGTTGCGGGACGGCCGGGTTCAGTGGTGCTGTACACCTGGGACAACGGCCAAAACTGGCAGGTGCAAGTGACGCCGCAATCATTGCCCATTTACACACTCTATTTCGTCAACGAGCGGTGCGGTTGGGCTGGGGGCGCGGGTGGTACGATCTTGCACACCCGCGACGGCGGAAAAACTTGGCAGCTGCAACGGCGCGACGTGCACCGGGCCGCTGCCCTGATTATCACCGCCCGGGCCGAATCGTTACCTTGCGAATTACTCGCCAACCTAGCAGCCGACCAGGGGTACTATACCGTAGCGGCGCGCGTCTTCGGTGAGGATGCCGAATCCGAACCTGAAGACGCCGCATCACAGGCGGAGCGGTTTCATAGCGCCGTGCGTCAGCTCGGTGGAATTGAGGGCGAGACGCTGTGCGGTGGTTGTATACCCACCACCAGCTGGTTTACCTCCACCGAACAACTCGCGCACCATCTTTGCGGCGGTAGCGCTCGGGGTTTGGAACGACTACAGCGCCAACTGGTGCTGACCCTGCGCCTCTGGAGGCCCGACGTTATCCTCACCGACCATCCTGACCCACGGAGACCCAACGGCGTGGAAGGGGCGTTGACGGCCTGGGCGGTGACCAAAGCATTTCGCCTCGCGGAAAACGCTGACGCTTTCCCCGAACAACTGAGCCATTTTCGACTGGAGCCCTGGTCAGCAGCAAAACTGTACGCTTTGTGGGACGCCCCAGAAGGCGCGACGCTAGCAGCAGATTGGAATGCGGTTCGGCCGAACCTGGGCATGACTATTTGGGAAGCGGCGTGGCCTGGCCGGCACTTACTCGCTCCCATGCCGAACTACCGAGGAGCAAGCGCCCAGAGTTTTTCCCAGCGACGGATACAGTACTTCCGCCTGCTCGACAGCAGATTGCCGGATGCACAGAAGCATCGCGCGCTGATGGAAGGCATCCACGCACCAGCGGGTGGCCCCAACCGCCGCATGCCGCAGGCCATCGCCGTTGCCGAAACCGAACTCGAGCGTGCCGCGCAACGTGCCAGGACTATGGAGGAAACTTTTGCACTGACCGAACGCATGCTTGCCACACCGGCAGCCGCGGAACGCTGGCTCGCCGAGTTGCCAGACCATCTCCGCCTGCTTGCTGAACCAGAAAGAACCGAAGTTTATTGGCAGGTCGCTCAGCAATTGCAGCGGCAGGGGCAATGGGGGCTGGCGCATCAGGCGCTGGTGAGCCTCCTGGAAAATCAACCCGACAGCCCGCTAGCGCCGCCGGCTGCGCAATGGTTGGCAGCGTTCCTGGCCAGCAGTGAAGCCCGGCGTCGCGCCGAGTTACGCCAATTCGTGTGCCAGGTTACCGGTCCAGACCATACCGCCGACACAGCGACGCCGCGGCCACGCCCGAAACCCGCAAAGCCAGCTGCGCCAGACAACAAGCCCACCATTCTGCAAAGCCGCCGCAACGAATGGCACCAATGGCAACGCGGCGCCTTGCTGGCTGGCGATGTGCTCGCCGCTTACGGCCCGCGCTGGTGGCTCGATCCCCGCGTGCAATTCTGCGTGCTCGCAGCGCAGCGGCACCTCGGTCGGTCCGAGGATACCTTACTTGCTTATACGCGCTTCCACAGAAATTGGATGCGCGGGCCATGGTATGAAGCCACCGCGGCGGAACTGAGTTTCCTGCAAACCGTGCGCGGCGGTTTACCAAATGCTCCCGAAACCGCCAGCAACCTGGTTAATCGCAAGCGGAGCATCCTCTGCCCCTGGACAAATCAACCTCCCTACCTGGATGGCCAATTGGATGATGCCTGCTGGCAGGCCAGTGCTCCGCTGGTGCTGCGCAATGCCATCGCCCAAACCTGCGATGCTTTCCCCACCGAAGCGCGGCTGGCCTACGACCAGCGCTTCCTGTATATCGCCTTGCGCTGCGGCCATCCAGCTGGACACCAGCGCGAACCTGTACGCCCGCGGCGCTGCGATGAAGACCTGCGCGCCTACGATCGTGTCAGTCTGCTGCTGGACGTAGACCGCGATTACGTGACCTGTTATCACTTCCAAGTAGATCAGCGCGGCTGTGTTTATGAAGAATGCTGGGCAGATGCTACATGGAATCCGCAATGGTACGTGGCCAGTCGCAGCACGCCGACAGCCTGGGAAGCGGAGCTGGCCATTCCTTGGTCCGAACTAGTGCGAGAGCCTCCTGACCCACGCCAGGTCTGGGCCATGAACCTGGTGCGTATCATCCCGAATCGTGGTGTACAGGCTTTGTGCCTACCAGCCGGAGTTCGGCCGCGACCTGAAGGCATGGGATTGCTCGGATTCGGTAATCGAAACTGACACCGCTAGCACCCAGGCATTGTCCGTGTTATCCGCCGACTGATCCTGAGCGTGCTTGTCCTGTCCGTAAGAGAAATGCGTGGTTTCACGTCGGCGATGATAAACCTGTCCTAGTGTGCTGATCCCGTCCGTAAAAGAAATGGAGAGGTACGGCCAGGCTCTATAATTTATGGACTAACGGAGAGCCTTGTTCGGAGGGGTGGCCGAGCGGCCGAAGGCGCCGGTCTCGAAAACCGGTAGGCAGGCAACTGCCTCGTGGGTTCGAATCCCACCCCCTCCGCTATGAAGCCGGACGATTTTCGCGCGTGGGGCTATCGCCTGGTGGATTGGATTGCTGAGTACCTGGAGCATGTGGAACGTTATCCCGTTCTCCCGGCCGTGCAGCCTGGCGACATTCGCGCCCAGCTTCCCCGCGAGCCGCCGCAACACCCCGAACCCTTCGACCAGATTTTTGCGGACTTCCAAAAGTATATCCTGCCCGGCATCACCCATTGGCAGTCGCCCAACTTTTTTGCATTCTTCCCCGCCAATAATTCTTATCCTTCCATCCTGGGCGAACTGTTGGCGGCCGGGTTGGGCGTGCAAGGCATGCTCTGGCAAACCAGCCCTGCTTGCACCGAATTGGAAACGCATGTGCTCGATTGGCTGGTAGATTTGCTTGGCTTGCCGGAAAAGTTCGCTTCGCGCTCGACTGGCGGCGGGGTCATTCAAGATACCGCCTCCAGCGCCACACTCTGTGCGGTTCTGGCGGCTCGCGAACAGGCGTCCCGCGGTTTCAGCAACGCAAACGGCGTTGTGCCACGCTTCACTGCTTACGCTTCTACCGAAGCCCATTCCTCCGTGGAAAAGGCCTGGCGTATTGCCGGACTTGGTTCCGCCGCGCTCCGCCGCATCCCTGTAGACGACCGGCTCGCCCTGCGCCCAGAGGCTCTCGAAGCCGCTATTCGCACCGACCGCCAGGCTGGCTGGATCCCCTGTTTCGTGTGCGCTACCGTTGGCACCACCTCTACTCTGGCGCATGACCCTTTACGCCCCATAGGCGAAATCGCCCGGCGTTACGGTTTGTGGCTCCATGTGGACGCCGCCATGGCCGGCACTGCGGCGATCTGGCCAGAATTCCGCTACCTCCACGACGGATTGGAGCTGGCCGACAGTTACTGCTTCAATCCCCATAAATGGATGGGCGTCAATTTGGATTGCGATTGCTTTTTCGTCGCCGATCGCCAGGCACTCATTCGCGCTCTGAGTGTCCTTCCTGAGTATCTGCGGAATCCAGCTAGCGAATCGGGCCAGGTGATTGATTATCGCGACTGGCAAATCCCCCTGGGCCGGCGTTTTCGCGCTTTGAAGCTGTGGTTCGTCTTGCGTAGTTTCGGTGCCGAAGGTCTGCGCACTCTGGTGCGCCGACATGTGGCACTCGCACGCTTATTTACCGACTGGCTCGCCTCCGATCCCCGCTTCGAATTGGCCGCTCCAGTGTCCCTCAATCTCGTGTGTTTCCGCCTGCGCGCAGATGATGCCACCAATCAAACATTCCTGCATCGCCTCAATGCCAGCGGTCGGCTTTATCTCACGCACACACGCGTCCGCGAACGATTCACTTTGCGCCTGTGCATCGGCAATCTTCGCACCCAGGAGCACCACCTCCGCGCAGCCTGGCAACTCCTGCAACAGACTGCCGACCAGCTTCTTTCTTCCCCGCCCCGTTCGCTACAATAAGCTAGGGAGTCAACACTCTGGCGCGGAGATGACCATGCCCGACCGACTACTTCATGCCATTCGCGATAAAGTCGAAAGCGGTCAACGCCTTACCTTCGAGGAAGGACTTTATCTCTATGAACAGGCCGACTTGTTCACTTTGGGTCAGCTCGCTAATCAGCTACGCGAACGCCTCCACGGCCGGTACGCCTACTACAACGTCAATGTCCACCTCAACCCGACTAATGTCTGCGTTTATCGTTGCACTTTCTGTGCGTTCCGCGCCGATTTGAAAAGCCCCAAGGGCTATTTGATGACGGATGAGGAAATCCTGGCCCGCGCTGCCGAAGCTGATGCGCGCGGAGCTACCGAAATGCATATCGTAGGCGGGCTGCACCACCAGATGCCTTACGAATGGTATCGCCATATCATCGAACTTATACACCGCCATTATCCCCGTTTACATCTCAAGGCCTATACTGCCGTCGAATGGGACTGGTTCTCACGGATTACAGGGCGACCGACCAAGGACTTATTGGCCGAATGCAAAGAGCTGGGCCTAGGCAGCTTGCCGGGAGGTGGTGCGGAAATATTCCATCCTGAAATCCGCGACCAGATCTGTGAACATAAAGCCGACGCCGAAACTTGGCTTCGCATTCACCGCGAGGCCCACCAACTCGGTTTGCGTTCCACCGCCACTATGTTATACGGCCATATTGAAAAACCCTGGCACCGCATTGACCACCTCCTCCGTCTCCGCCAATTGCAAGACGAAACCGGCGGTTTTCAGACGTTCATCCCCTTAGCTTTCCATCCCGAAAATTCGCGCCTGGCCCATTTGCCTAAGCCGAGCGTTGTGACCGATCTAAGAACTATCGCTATAAGTCGGCTGATGCTGGATAATTTCCCGCACATAAAAGCGTACTGGGTCATGCTCGGAGTCAAGACCGCGCAGATTGCACTCAGTTTCGGTGCCGATGATATAGACGGCACGGTGGTCCACGAGAAGATTTACCACGATGCCGGCTCGAAGGAGCCCCAGGAGCTCACCGTCGCCGAGCTGCGTCGGCTTATCGAAGAGGCTGGACGCATCCCCATCGAGCGCGATACCCTGTACCGCGAGGTCATCCGCGGAAACGGCACGTGGCGCAGTGGCCGCGTCCTTCCCCCAGCCGTCTCCGCTTAAGACCCTGCGCTTAGCTTCGACGTGCTCCCATTCAGCGGCTAACCTATGTCGGACCTGCCTGAGCCGGAAGTGCCCGTTGCTGCTAAGCCCTGGCGTTGCCTTGCCCGTTACGGTCGCCCTCGTCCTGATGGCTGGGCCAATTTCTTAATTTATGCCGACAATCTTTTGGCCCTGGAGCATTTGCGTCAGCATCGGGATGTACGGGGCAAAGTGCGGCTGATTTATATAGACCCTCCTTTCGCTACCGGACAGGATTTCCTTTACCGCGCGGACCGCACGGCTACTGTGAGCCGCATGTATGAAGGCAGCCTCGCTTACTCCGACAAGCTGAGCGGCGCTGGTTACTTGCAATTCTTACGGCACCGATTCCTTTTGCTCCGCGAATTGCTAGCCGAGGATGGCTCGATTTATGTCCATATAGATTGCAAAATCGGCCATTATGTAAAAGTGCTGATGGACGAAATTTTCGGGAGCGAGAATTTTGTGAACGATATTACACGCATCAAATGTAACCCGAAAAACTTCGCCCGCCGCGCCTATGGAAACATCAAGGATATGATTCTTTTCTATGTTAAGTCAGCCAACTATATCTGGAACGATCCCCGTGAGCCGATGACCGCGGAGGATATAGCCCGCTTGTTTCCGAAGATAGATG
>BEIM01000029.1 GCA_002898995.1 bacterium HR36 | reverse complement strand
TGTATGATTTGCTCGTGCTTCTAGTCGTAGTCCTTTTCTTCCTGAGCTTGTTGCAGCCTGTAGTTTATCGGGCCCGGATTGCTTCCAATACCATGCGCTGTGGAAACAATCTCAGGCAAATCGCCATAGCCCTCCACAACTATCACAACGATTTCAACATTTTCCCCACGGGTGGCGGTAACGCAGAGCAAGGACGGGCTTTTTCGCGTAACGGCAAGGCTGAACGCAACCCACCGCTGGGTGGCAAATTGCCGGCTGGAGCGCAACCGGTAAACGCGCCGCTTCAAGAATGGGGCTGGGCCTATCAGATTCTGCCGTATATCGAGCAAGATTACAGTTGGCGACTGCCTGAAGATGATGCCATCCGCCAAAGCGTGGTTCCAATCTACTTCTGTCCCGTACGCCGAAACCCCCTTGCCAACGATAAAAGCGCTAAGGGACTGAAGATGGCGGGCATTGACTACGGCGGCAACGGTGGGCTAACCGAAGCGGCTCAGGCTCTGAAAGGATTGCGCGCCAGCGATTACAAACCGCTTTACGGCGATTATACCACCACGGGTTTGGTAATCCGCAGTTCTGCATGGTACCCACTCAAAGGGCCAGGGTTAGGCCGAGCCGTGTCGCTAGAAAGCGTGAAAGATGGTACAAGCAACACCATTCTAATTGCCGAAAAGCGCATGCAAACCGACAGCATCAACAGGAATCCACCTAATGACGACTGGAGTTTCGTGGACGGTTGGGGCAACGATACCATTGTTCGCTATCATCCTGAGGATGAAAAACTGCAACCCGCCCAGGACAGCAATGCTCGGGTACCCGATTTTGCCATGGGTTCGGCACATCCGAAAGCCTTCTTAGCAGCCTTTGCGGACATAAGCCTGCGCAAGATTCGTTACACGGCCAAGCCCGAAGCGCTCGCAGCAGCGACGGTGCGCGACGAAGGCCTCCCCATTAAGTTCGGCGATTTGGAGTAAAAAGGAAGTGACTCCGTTGCAATAGCATCGCCACGACTTGTGCTCGCGCAGCGGATAGGGTGTTTGTCGTTGGAACACAACGGGGGGGGTAGATGGTTTGCAAAGTGCATAATTTATCACACCTTGCTACCCCTCGAAGGTTTTCCTTCGAGCGCAACTGCTACTATCCCATAGTACCGTTCCCGCAGTGACACATCCAGTTCCCACTACATGCAAGAAGCAGCGGGACAGCCACCTCCAAGAAAGCACCTGGCAGGCTGTTTTGACGACGCTCCGGATTTTGCAAATCAGAAGTTTACTCGTTGGCTGGCGGTATGGGCAGGCGCTTGAAGTAAATGACCAGGTCATCCCCAGGGGCGTAAAAGTCTGGGATGACCCCGGCTTGCTGGTAGCCGTGTTTTGCGTAAAACCGCCGCGTGGCAGCGTAGGTCGGCGAGCCGCTGGTTTCCACACGGACTATTTCGCCACGCTGTGCCCGAATACGGATTTCCGCGGCCTCCAGTAACCGCGAGCCGATTCCCCAACGCTGATACGGCCTGGCAACCACGATCCAGTAAAGGTCCCAAGCATGCGCGGTAAGCGGAGTCGGTCCGAAAATGACGAACCCAACCACCCCGAGAGGGGATGCTGCCTTGGCCTCGCCGGTGCCCACCGACAGGTCGGCGACTTCACACGACCCTTCAGAATTATCTGGCGCAGCTAATTCGGCGCCGGACAAAAGCGGTTCTTGCCACGGCAGCAACTCTGCAACTAACGCGTAGTAACCTTGCCCTTCTGGGGCCTGCATATAGTCGTCTAGCACTTCTCGCAACACGGCCAGTTCCACGGGGCGAAATACTTGGGTCGCGTGGGCCAACTCGACGGCACGCTCAGCATCCCTAGCCTGCAAGTGGCGCAGAATCATTCGCCAGCCCTTCTGCATTGCCCCTGTTCCCCTAGCCGAAGTTTGTCATAATGCCTGAGGTGTCGAACAATATATGGCGCCATAGTACGGACTCGCCAGTGGGTTCGTGCATCAGAGATGAGGCTGGGGCATGAAATATACGGTGGAAAACTATTGCGGCCTGATCATGCGGAGCCGGTTGCTCAGCCCCGAGGCCGTGCAGCATCTCTGCCAGCAGTGGCGGCAAACTGCTGCTGATCCTCGCGATACCCGTGCATTTGCCCGCTGGCTGGTAGACCAAAGCCATCTCACCGAATACCAGGCCGCTTTACTATTGCACGGCTACGCTGACAATTTCTTTCTCGGCCCCTACAAGATTCTCGAGCGCATTGGTAAAGGCCGGATGGCTGGCGTCTATCGGGCCCTGCACGGGGAGAGCGGTCAGGTGGTGGCTCTTAAAGTCTTGCCACCATCTTCAGCCCAAGACGCCACGTTGCTCGCCCGGTTTCTGCGTGAAGTCAGTCTAGCGCGGGAGTTGGTACACCCCAATATTGTCCGTACCTTTGACGCCGGCCAGCACAACGGCCTTTATTACCTGGTAATGGAATACCTCGACGGGGCGACGTTGGAGGAGATCCTGAAACTGCGCCATACACTCAGCCCCTTGGAAACCGCCCGCATTGGTTTTTTCGTTTGCCTCGCTCTGCAGTACCTGCATGAAAGGCACATCGTGCACCGCGACGTGAAGCCTGGCAACATCATGCTGATTCCCGCACCGCAACCTCAGGAATCTACCCTGAGCTGTGTGGTCAAGGTGCTGGATGTGGGATTAGCGCGAGAAATTTTCGAGCCGGGGCGCGCTCCGCAGCACCCAGACTTGACATCCGAATCGGCGATTCTCGGCAGTTTTGATTACCTGGCTCCCGAGCAGGCCCGTGATGCGCGCCGTGTGGATATTCGCGCTGACTTGTACAGCCTCGGATGCGTTCTGTACCACTGCCTGGCAGGGCAACCCCCCTTCCCAGACTCCAATCCTGTCCGCCAGCTGGCTCGCCACTCTACGGAACAGCCTCGCCCTCTGCAGGAAATCAATTCTCAAGTAAGTGCGACGTTCTGGCAGGTTATCGCACGACTCCTGGCCAAGAATCCCGAGGAGCGGTTTGGCACCCCGGCCGAAGTCGCCGAAGCATTGAAAACGGTGCTGAAAGAACCCCCTGCTGCCCCCAACGGCGAAACAACCCGCCAGATGCAAGCGTATCTCGCCTGGTTGCAACAGCGTTCCACGGCAGCGGCGTCTCCCGTGGTGCCAGCGACCAATCTTCCTCAGAGCCAGCCCCTGCCTTCTTTGAAGGAGCTAAAACGGCGACGCAGGAGCAAGTCGCGTGTGATACCTGTGCACCCTAGGAAAGACAAAGCGCCGGTTGACGAGGCGCGGAAACGGTCGCCGAATGCACCCGTAGCCGAGGCTGCCGCAGTGCCACCCGCTGCCAACATTCCCGCTAGCCCTGTTGCTGCCGTGGCACCAGCCGCAGTTCCATCCCCGCGCCCACCTGAATACCCGGCTCCAGGAGTTTCGTCCCCGATGGCCACCCCCGGTTCCGTCGCTCCCGGCCCTCCCGTTGCCGCCTTGCCTCCTAAGAGCGGCTCTTCGCCCGATGCCACCACGACTGGGCCGTCTTTGCCTTCGTCCGCCATCGTTTCTTGGATTAATGTCGAACCAGTCTCAGCCGCCGACCTGCTCAAGGCCCCATTTGGTCTCCCAATACCGCGCGATCTGTTTATGGTCTTATTGGGTGCTCTAAGTGTTCTGTTCTTGGTTGCCTTGATCTGGTTGATCGTTTGGTTGGCCGGGCCTTCCTGAACATAGCAACCTTCTTATCGGCGATGTACCACGCTGCTTTCCTTCTTACCTTCCCCAGGCTTTGCCTTCCTAAACTTAGATGCTATAGACTAACAATCACAGGCGGCCAAACTGTGGAGAGCAGAGATGCGCTTTGTGAAAATGCACGGCTGTGGTAACGACTACGTCTATATTGATTGCTTCCGCCAGCCCCCTCCTGATAATCCCGGCGAACTAAGCCGCCGCATAAGTGATCGCCATTTCGGCGTGGGTAGCGACGGCCTCATTTTGATCTGCCCTTCTCAAACCGCCGACGCACGCATGCGCATGTTTAATGCCGACGGTAGCGAAGCGGAGATGTGCGGCAATGGTATTCGGTGCGTTGCCAAATACCTTTATGACCACGGTCTGGCACGCAAACCTCACCTGCGCATCGAGACCAACCGTGGCATTCTCGATTTGGAGCTTCATATTAGCGCCGGCCAAGTGCAGCGCGTGACTGTAGATATGGGAGAACCGATTTTCGATCCATCGCACATCCCGACTACGCTTATCGGGAAGCCGCCATGCAACGTACCCTTAGACGTCAATGGATTTACCTTCTCGGTTACCGTTCTCTCCATGGGTAACCCCCACTGTGTTATTTACGTGGACGAACTCACGGATGAGCATGTCCATGATTGGGGGCCCCGTATCGAACGGCACCCGGCTTTTCCGCGGCGTGTAAACGTCGAGTTTGTTCAGCTCCTCACTCCTACTGAGGTGCGAATGCGTGTGTGGGAACGGGGCAGTGGGGAAACTCTCGCCTGCGGTACCGGTGCCTGCGCAGTTTGTGTGGCCGGCGTACTTACCGGTCGTAGCCAGCGCAAATTGTTAGCTCATCTCTTGGGGGGCGACCTGGACCTATACTGGTCACCCTCTGACAACCATGTTTATATGACCGGTCCGGCTGTCGAGGTTTTTAGTGGCGATTGGCCCGAGGAATGCAAGTGAGCTTGCGTGTTCGATGGGGAGGCGACATGAACAAACAAGACTTGACCGCCTCTCGTGCCTGGTGCTATGCAGTCTTGATAGCACTCGCTGCGGGACAAGTGGCGGGACGAATTCTCTCTGCGGAATATGTCCTTGAGCCGAGTTTACACCGCCCTGCCGACCAAATAGGCGATCCCCGCCGGCCATGGCCTAATCATCCGCCCCCTGCCCTGCCTTTTTTCAGTTCTAATGACCGTTCGCGCTGGGCCACGATCCGTGCTTTGGTAGACGAGGGGACTTATAGTATTGGCTATCGCTTTGAATATCCAGTCTTCGGCCCCCTTAGCCATATACAGGCCCAGGCGTTATTAGTGGCGCGTTGCTTAGGTAGTAGCACAACCTGGTTGATTTCTGGCCTCTATGCGCCTCCGGTTCTGCCCCCGCCTTTATATAGCGACCATGGCATCCTTTTTGAGCCCGGTTACGCCAGCGTTGATCGAATCCTCAACCCAGAAACCAAACGTTATTACTCCAGTAAACCGCCACTATTACCCACTATAATTGCCGGCGAGTATTGGTTGCTCAAAAAATTTTTCGGTTTATCGCTGACCGAGCAACCCATGTTGGTATCGAAAATTATACTTTTGACCTGGAATTGGGTTCCTTTTATCATTTACCTAGTTCTCCTAAGTCGCTTGATTGAACGATACGGGCAGACCGATTGGGGGCGCATCTTTACCGTGGGGGCAGCATGCTTTGCAACTTTTCTCAGCACTTTTAGCGTTACGCTCAATAACCACACCATCGCGGCGACTGGACTAGTTTTCGCGCTGTACCCTTTCCTGCGTATATGGAATAGTGATGGGCGAGCTGGTAAGTCGAAAGCGTCATGGTGGCATTATGCTCTGGCAGGTTTTTTCGCGGCCTGGACTGCATGCAACGAACTCCCCGCTGTCCTGATCTTAGTGATTTGGGGAACAATCTTGATGTTTCGCTCTCGGATCTATACTTTGGCCATTTACTGGCCTTCCGCCCTTATTCCCACAGCGGCTTTCCTGTACACGAATTACCTGGCTCTTGGAGAATGGTGGCCAGCATATGAAAAATTCGGCTCGATCTGGTACGAATATCCTGGCAGCTACTGGGCCGTTCGGCGGGGCATAGATGCCGCCCGTGAGCCTGTCTGGCTCTATATGTTCCACCTCGTGATCGGCCATCATGGCATATTGTCCCTGAGTCCGATATTTTTCCTGAGCCTGATCAGCGTGTGTTATCCAAGAATCGCTAACCTGGAGACCAGGCGCCTGCTGCGGCAATTGATTTGGCTTACTGCGGTGGTAACAGTCATCGTATTCTGCTTTTACACGGTGTACGTTTATTACGCCCTGGAAACCAGCAATTACGGAGGCTGGACAAGTGGACCGCGATGGTTCTTCTGGCTAGTACCGCTGTGGCTCATCAGTATGCTTCCGGCTGCAGACCACTCAGCAAAATCGCGATTGGGGCGCCTGACGGGCTACGCATTGTTAGCACTTTCGGCGATGAGCGTAGCCTATCCTGCTTGGAATCCGTGGCGGCATCCCTGGATCTACAACTGGATGAATGCCCTGGGTTGGATCCATTATTAACTAAAATTGCTAGAGGAACGATTGCTGAAAACTGTTCCAAGGGTGCTGCCAGAGGCGCGAGACTGGAATTGACTATCTTTCGGCAGCGCGATCTAAGAAAGGAGCTAAACATGAGATGGTGGCTAAGAATGGGTATAGTGTCGGTGGCTGGCATGGGAGGTATTCTGGCAGCACTTTTCGGGCAAAAGCCAGACCCCAAGGAATTGCCTGGAGATGCCCTAATTTACCGCTGGCTTGTACATGAGACGACGAAACTGAGCGAGCATCCCTTTGCCGATGCACGGTCGCGCGAGGATTGGGAGCGCAAGCGCCAGCAACTGCATGAGCAATTTCTCTATATGTTAGGGCTATGGCCTATGCCCGAAAAAACGCCCCTTCAAGCGCGTATTACAGGTGTGCTAGAGCGCGATTTGTTTCGCGTGGAAAAACTTCACTTCCAAAGCCGTCCTGGGCTTTATGTGACCGCGAACCTATATATTCCCAAAAACATAAAGTCCGGTGAAAAGCTACCTGCGGTGCTTTACGTATGCGGCCACTCCAATCGTGGCCGGGATGGAAACAAGACGGCTTTTCAGCATCACGGAATCTGGTTTGCCACACATGGTTATGTATGCATGATTATAGACACGTTGCAACTCGGAGAAATTGCTGGGATCCATCATGGCACATACAGGGAAGGAAGATGGTGGTGGTATTCTGCAGGCTATACGCCTGCTGGCGTGGAATGTTGGAATGGAATCCGCGCATTAGATTATCTTTGCAGCCGACCTGAGGTGGATCCCGAACGTATTGCCGTCACCGGGATCAGCGGGGGTGGCGCCTATACCACCTGGATCAGTGCCGCAGATGAACGGGTGAAAGTTGCTGTGCCGGCAAGCGGATTTAGCGACCTGCGAACCCACGTGGTGGACCGCGTTATCAATGGACACTGCGATTGTATGTTTCCGCACAATGTATATCGCTGGGATTTCAGCACGATCTTAGGACTTATAGCGCCGCGCGCATTGCTGTTTTTGAACTCGAGCAATGACACTATATTTCCTATGCCTGGGAATGAACGCTTGCGTTTCCAGATGCATCAGTTTTATGGGCTTTTTTACCCACAGCCGCAGAGTCATTTTGAGTTTGGCGTGGTGCCTGGGCCGCATCAGGACCATCCGGAGCTTAGGTTGCTCGCCTATCGTTGGATTAATCGGCATTTGAAGAAGGATCCGCGACCGGTGCAGGAGCCGGAGGTGCCGCTGTTCAGCGGTAAAGAGTTACGGGTATTTCCAGAGGACAGTGATCTGCCCGGGGATGCGATGAACCGGCGGATAGACGAGGTATTTGTGACGCGGGCGCAGGTCAAGGCACCTGAAAAACCTGCGGATTGGCCTACTTGGCATGCGCATCTGCTGGAGCAACTGCGGGAGCGCGTATTCACAGATTGGCCCCATCCAGTTCCTGCCGCTGCGGTAATCAAGGAAAACAAGGACACTGGGGAACTGATCCTGGGGACCGATGAAACAATGGTGGTAATCGCGCACCGCTTACCTGCGCCGAAGAAAGCGAAGCGGCAAGTGCTGGTAGTGCTGGAGAGCCAAGATGAAGAAGGAAAACTGCCTGCTTGGGCCAAGAGGTGTGTGACGGCTGAAGATGAAGTAGTTTTGCTCAGTCCGCGCGGTTGCGGGCGTTTAGCATGGACAAAACGCAATCCTCCAAATTTCGTTGAGCGAGCGCACGCGCTCCTGGGGCGAACGGTGGATCAAATGCGCGTCTGGGACATTCAAGCGGTGGCGCGGTGGTTGCACGAAAATGCGGAGGATTCCTTGCCGTTAGCGGTCGCTGGACGCGGAGTCATGGGTGTCAATGCTGCCTACGCAGCCATCTGGGAAGGAGCGATTTCCCAAATCCTACTGGTGGAACCGACTACAAGCCATGTCCAAGGCCCGCATTACCTTGGGGTTTTGCGCGTGCTGGATGTAGCAGCAGCGCGTGGGCTCCTGGCGCCGCGTACTGTTGTGATTTACGGTGCTCCAGAGGAACCATTCCAACTCACAAGACAAGTGTACGAAATGGCCTCGGCTAAAGACCGGCTGCGTTTTGTGAAATG
This sequence comes from bacterium HR36, assembly GCA_002898995.1. Taxonomy (GTDB): domain Bacteria; phylum Planctomycetota; class Planctomycetia; order Gemmatales; family HRBIN36; genus HRBIN36. The sequence goes on along the minus strand of BEIM01000029.1, from coordinate 6,719 downwards.
AGCATGAGAGCGTATAGCCGCAATCGCTTCCTGCGCGTACGTGCTATGTTCACCAACCTTCCGCACGTTCGCCGACGTGAGGCAGCGCGGATAGAATTCTAAGCTGAGTGAGCTAGTGGGACCGTATGTCAAAACGGTCCAGCACCCTGTAGGTGGGCCGCAGTTAGGATGGCGAGGGCGACTGCCCAGGCGCCTCCATCCCACGGCAAGCAATGCTGCAAAGGAAGGCCCATGCCGAGAGTCTTTGTCGCGGACAAGCTGGAAGAAATCGGCCTGCATTTGCTGAGGGAAGCAGGACTGGAGGTAGATTACCGTCCCGGCTTGAAGGGGGAAGAACTGGTGGCCGCGATGCGGCAAGCCGACGGCATGATTGTGCGCAGCGGGACGCGAGTGAGTGCGGCGTTGCTCGAGGATCCAGGACGGTTGCGTGCTATCGTGCGAGCCGGGGTTGGCGTGGACAACATAGACGTGGCGGCGGCGACCCGGCGTGGGATCGTGGTGATGAACACGCCTGGAGGCAATACCGTCAGTACGGCCGAGCATACTTGGGCCTTGATTCTGTCGCTAGTGCGGCATGTTCCTGTGGCTGATGCCAGCGTGCGTGCGGGTCAGTGGGAGCGGCAGCGATTCCTGGGCACGCAACTGGCGGGCAAAACGTTGGGTGTGATCGGCGTCGGACGGATTGGCCGAGAGGTGGCCAGGCGGGCGCTGGCCTTTGACATGAAGGTCCTCGCATATGACCCTTTTTTGACCGCAGAGCGCGCGGCGCAATTAGGTGTTGAGGCGGCCACGAGCCTCCAGGCGATGTTACCGCGTTGCGACATAGTAACCCTCCATGTGCCGCTCATGGAGCAAACTCGGCATCTGATCGGTGCCTCGGAAATCGCCTTGATGAAGAGGGGAGCGTTCTTGATCAACTGTGCCCGGGGTGGGCTAGTAGATGAAACCGCGCTGGCACGGGCGCTGGAAAGCGGCCATCTTGCCGGAGCGGCGTTAGACGTATTTGCCGAAGAACCGCCGTCTGTTGACTCCCCGCTCCTGAAACTACCCAATGTTGTCCTCACGCCACACCTGGGGGCTTCGACAATGGAAGCGCAAACATCGGTGGCGCGGGAAGCCGCCCAGCTGCTGATTGATTACTTGTTGCGCGGCATTGTGCAAAGCGCGGTAAACATGGCCGCCATGGACGCGGCTGAGTTGCGTGAACTGCGTTCTTACTTGGACCTGGCTCGACGGCTGGGATTGCTTCTGGCTCAGATGAGTCGCGGCGCTATCCGCAAAGCCTCACTCACATACCGCGGCGATGTCGCGCAACGAAACACTCGTCTCGTCACGGCGGCTTTTGCAGCGGGTTTGCTGGAACCGTTCCTGGCTGATAGTGTCAATATTGTCAACGCTGAGCTACTGGCGCGGGAACGCCAAATCGAACTTGTCGAACAGATCAGTTCGGTACGCGGCGATTTCAGCACACTGATCCGGGCGGAGGTGGAGACGGAAAAGGGTACGCTAAGCGCCGCGGGAACGTTATTCGGCAAGCAATATTTGCGGGTCGTGCAGCTGGGCCAATTCCACCTGGATGCTTACCTGGACGGCATCCTCATGATTTTCACGCACCGCGATGCCCCTGGTTTGATTGGTTTTATCGGCACAGTGTTGGGCCAGCACCAAGTGAACATAGCCCAGATGAACGTGGGGCGAGTGCAGCCCGGCGGCGAAGCTGTCGCCATCCTCAATCTCGACACCATGCCCCCCGAAGAGGCATTGGCGGAAGTCCAGCATCACCCACTCATCAGCAGCATTCATGTGGTGAAGTTACCACCACCCGGGGAAATGCCTTCCTGGCTTGGGTAACGCTGGCCTGAAAGCCAGCGGACCAGTTTTTCGACTGGCCGCTCCAACCTGCGAATCATGAACCGCTATTGTAAGCAGGCTTTGCAAAGCGATCGGCAGGCATTGGCAAGCTGGCAGCTGCAAAGGCTCCGCCTCATGCTGACAGAGGTCTTGTCGCGGAACCCTTTTTATCAGCGCAAGCTCGGCCAGTACTCGCTGCCAAGATCGCTGGACGAATTCCTTAACTGGCCTTTCACAACCAAGCAGGAGTTGCTCGCCGACCAGCAAGGCCATCCTCCTTACGGCACCAATCTCACGTACCCCTTGCCGCGCTACGTGCGTATGCATCAAACCTCGGGCAGCACCGCGCAACCATTACGCTGGCTGGATACTCCCGAGAACTGGCGATGGCTGATGTGTTGCTGGCGCTGGATATTTCAAATCGTCGGGTTGCAGGCCAGCGACCGCTTGTTTTTTCCGTTTTCGTTCGGGCCGTTCTTAGGCTTCTGGGCAGCCTGGGATGCCGCGGTACAAGGAGGATGGTTCGCTTTACCCGGCGGCGCCATGAGTAGCGTGGCGCGATTGCGCGCAATCTTCGAACACCGAATAACCGTGGTTTTTTGTACCCCTACCTACGCCCTGCACTTGCTCGAAGTGGCACGGCAGGAGAATCTCCCGTTACGTGAGACCAGCGTGCGCATGCTCATAGTGGCGGGCGAACCCGGCGGCAGTGTTCCCAGCGTCCGCCGGGCTATCGAGCAGGGTTGGAATGCTCGAGTCTTCGACCACACAGGGATGACCGAAATCGGCTCGCTCGGCATTGAGTGCCAGGAGAATCCCATGGGCGTCCATTTGCTCGAAACGGAGTGCATTCCCGAGGTGATTGATTCGCAAACGGGCGCTCCCTTGCCTCCTGGCGCCGAAGGCGAATTGGTGCTGACGAACCTGGGTCGCTGGGGCAGTCCTTTGATACGCTATCGGACGGGAGATCGCGTCGTGGCCGACCCCCAACCATGCCCCTGCGGGTGTATCTGGATGCGATTGCGTGGCGGGATTTTGGGACGACAGGACGATTTGCTCATCATTCGCGGCGCCAAAATTTATCCCAGCGCCCTGGATGATGTACTCCGCCGTTTCCCTGACTTGGCCGAGTATCGCGTGACCTGGTCCGCGGGAAACACCGCCTCGGATTTCCTTGTGGAAGTCGAGCCGAACAACGCTGCTCTCGCCGAAACCCGTGCCGCCGAGCACTGGGCTGAACGTATCGCCCAGGAAATTCACGCGACTTTTTTGGTCAGGCCAGTCGTACGTGTCCTGCGGCCTGGAAGCCTACCTCGCTACGAACATAAAGCCCGCCGTTTTCGTAAGGAACCGTAGCTGGTGGCCTGACGCCTCCTATACTAACCTTCCCGCCTATAAACTATTCCTCAGACGTGCCATCCTGATTACAAAGATTTCCCCAGGAGAATGTGGCGATGCGATGCTGGATTTTCGCGATGTTGGTCTGCGCGTTGACTTGGCCGGGCCTTGCGGCCGACTGGTTGCACTGGCGTGGGCCGGAACAGAACGGCGCTGCCCGCGACACGGGTTTGCCTTCCGAATGGTCGGCTAGTGGCTTAAACCTCCTGTGGAAACAACCTTATGGCGGCCGATCGACTCCGGTCATCTGCCAAGGCCGGGTCTACATCATCAACGGCGCTGAACCTGGCAACGTCCGCGAGCAAGAACGGGTGATGTGTTTTGACGCAGACATGGGCAAATTGTTGTGGGAATATCGCTTCAATATCTTCCACACTGACATCGTTACCAACCGCGTCGGGTGGGCTAATCTGGCAGCGGATGCGGAAACCGGTTATGTTTACGCTCATGGTATCCAGGGACTGTTGTTGTGTCTGTCGCCAGACGGCAAAGTGGTATGGTCGCGTTCGCTCACGGAAGAGTTTGGGCGTATTTCCGGCTACGGCGGTCGCGTAACCACGCCGATCGTGGACGAGGATCGCGTGATTGTGCACTTCCTCAACGCCAGCTGGGGCGATCAGGGCCGGGGTGGACACCGCTTCGTCGCCTTGGACAAGCGGACGGGCAAGATCTTGTGGTGGTCGGAACCGGGTGGCCAGCCTCTGGATACCTTGTATTCGGTGCCGGTTGTCGCTGTGATTAACGGAGAGCGTCTCGTCATTTGTGGCGGCGCTGATGGTGCTCTGCACGCTTTGCAATCTCGTACCGGCAAGCCCGTTTGGAGTTTCCCTTTCTCCAAGCGAGGCGTAAACCCGTCTCCCGTTGTGGCCGGCTCCCGCGTGTTCATTACTCATGGCGATGAAAACCTCGATACCAACGAGATGGGCGGTGTTTATTGCGTGGATGCTGCCCACGTGTACAACCATACGCCCAAATTGCTCTGGCGACGGCTTGGTATCCTGGCAGGTCTGGCCTCTCCGGCTTTGCACCAGAACCGCCTTTATGTCGCCGACAACTCAGCCAAGCTCCATTGCTTGGACGCTATCACTGGCGAAACGCTCTGGGAGCACAAATATGGCACCATGGCTCGCGGTTCGCCTGTCTGGGCCGATGGCAAAATTTACGTCATGGAAGTCGCAGGCAAGCTTCATATCCTGCAACCTACTGACCGCGCCTGCAAGACCATTCATTCCTTCTCCAACCCCTTGGGTCCCCATGGAGAAGTGATCGAAAACAATGGTACGCCCGCGGTTTGGAAGGGCCGACTTTATTTCACTACCGGCGAGGCTCTCTATTGCCTTGCTACTAAGGAAAGCCGCGAGGGTAAGGTACCGCCCATGCCTTCGGAACCACCGCCGAGTCCTACGGATGAGCCAGCTTGGCTGCAAATTGTCCCCGCAGACGTTGTGCTCGAACCTGGTGGGCAGGTAAAGTTCACCGCCAAGGTTTACACAGCTAAGGGACAGTTTCTGCGCGAGGTTCAGCCTGAGGAATGGACGCTACCGGTTCCGCAAGCACCCTCCACCACACCGGAAGGTAAGCCTGCGCCACAGCCGCCGCCTTTGCGCGGCACGATCCAAAATGGCGTTTTCCAGGCCGATCCTAAAATCCCGGCACAGCAAGGTTATGTTCAAGCGCGGCTGGGTAAACTCACCGCTCGCGCTCGCGTCCGCGTTGCCCCGCGTATTCCACTTAGCCAGACCTTTGACTCCCTGCCCGAGGGCGCTGTGCCTGCCGGTTGGATCAATGCCTCGGGTAAATTCGTCATTGCTGCCGACCCCACCAATCCGCAAAACAAAGTCCTCAAAAAACTCGCCCACAACCCCAACCCGCTTTTGGCCCGCGCTATCGCTTTTATCACCACACCTCATGTTAGCGACTACACTATCGAGGCAGATTTAATGGCAACTGAGCGTCGCCGCAATTTACCAGATATGGGCGTTATCAATAGTCGTTACAGCCTGACTCTGGATGGCAATAAACAACGGTTACTGCTGCGTACCTGGGAAGCGCGCCGACCCGAAGATGCTCCCCCGGACGCCGTCCCAGGCCGTATCAATGCCAAACTCGATTTTCCTTGGAAAGCTAATGTCTGGTACCGCTTCAAATTGCGCGTTAGCGTGGTAGATGGTAAGGGTGTCCTGCAGGGCAAAGTTTGGCCCCGGGATGAACCCGAACCCAAGGATTGGACCATCACTGCTGAGGACCCGATTCCCAACATCCAGGGTGCTGCCGGGCTATACGCGTATGCGACGGGGATCACGGCCACTTCCCCAGGTGCCGAAGCCTATTTCGACAACGTCCGTATCTATCCTAACCGCTAAGCTAACCGAATTCCTATATACCGATTGCAACCTCGCCTTAGATAACCAATGCCATTGAGAGGCCGTGCAACTATGCTACCAGGTGCTAGGAGGTATCGCTGGATATTAGGGCTTGTATCTGCGGGGCTGATAGTAGCAGTCGCTTGGTTCACGCAGGCGCCGCAGGAAACTATCACAGTTACCCGCCGGTCTTATGCCCAGGTACCTAAAGTGGGTATTAGTAAAGTCCCTCTGCGCTTCTGGCAGATGTTCGGCGGCACACCGTTTCGCAACATGGTAAATACGGCCGAGAAAGGTTTGCCTGCGGAGTGGAATATCGGCGATTCTCGACGGAAAATCCCGCCCAAAAATATTAAGTGGGTTGCTAAGTTAGGCTCGCAGGCTTATGGTAATCCCGTGGTTTATGGAGGGAAAATCTTTCTGGGCACCAATAATGGCGGCTTGCGCAATCCGCGTGATGCTATCAAGAAAGGCCAGGAGCTAATTCCCTTAGATAAGGGCATCTTGATGTGTTTCCGGGAAGCAGACGGTCAATTTCTTTGGCAGGCAGTTCATGATAAGTTGCCTTCCGGCCGCGTTAATGATTGGCCTGAACAAGGTATTTGCTCTTCCCCTTACGTCGAAGGCAATCGCGTTTATTATGTCAGCAACCGCTGTGAATTAGTGTGCGCAGATACAGAAGGTTTTTACGATGGCAAGAATGACGGTGTGCAAGACGAAAAATACAAGGATAAGACGGATGCCGATATTATTTGGCGGTTAGACATGATGGAGGAGTTGGGCGTTTTTCCCCATAACCTCGCGGTATGTTCACCATTAGTAGTGGGGGACGTAGTGTTTGTGGTGACAGGAAACGGCCACGATGAATCCCACGAAAACATTCCTGCGCCGCGCGCCCCCAGTTTCTTAGCAGTCAACAAGCATACGGGCAAGGTTCTCTGGGAAAGCAATTTACCTGGGGAGAAAATTCTCCACGGCCAATGGTCGAATCCTTGTTACGCGGAGATCAACGGTCAGCCTCAAGTCATCTTCCCAGGCGGCGATGGTTGGCTATATGCCTTCGAACCGCAAACCGGAAAACTGCTCTGGAAGTTCGATTGCAATCCG
>BEIM01000028.1 GCA_002898995.1 bacterium HR36 | reverse complement strand
CAGCACGGGCGAATCGGACAAAGCGATCTTGAGGCTGGTGCCGATTATTTGGTATAGGGGAGGGTTGCATCCGGCTGGGTGAGAGGCAGGTGGCCGCCACCGTGGCCGGAAAAGCAACAATCTTGGATGAGGATTAAGCCATGCGGAGGCTAGGACAGGCGCTGCTCGTCGTAGTGCTGGCAGGGAGTGGATGTGCCACGAACACAGGGACTGGGGCAGCGGTAGGGGGGTTGCTCGGCAGCATGGCAGGACTAGCGGTGGGTTCGGCGACTGGCCATCCCGAAGGCGGCGCGTTGGTCGGAGCGGCACTGGGCTCGGTAACCGGCGCTGCAGTGGGTTCCAGTATGGATGAACAAGAGCGCCGCACCGAAGCTCGTATTGCTGCTGCCGAGGCGCGCTGGCAAAGTCAGCTGACTGCCCAACAGATCACCGCACAGCAGAACCTGCTCCGCGATGTGGTGGAAATGACCCGCAGTGGAGTAGCGGATGAGACAATCCTGGCCCACGTGCGCGCTGTAGGTTTACCGGCGCGTCTGAGTTCGGAGCAAATTATCTACTTGAAAAACCAGGGCGTTTCGGACCGGGTCATTCAGGAGATGGTGCGGATGACCCCGCGGCCGGCAACCACGGTGGTGACGCCGACCACCGTGATTTACGAAAGGCCTGCTGTAATTTATGACCCTGGCCCGATCTATGTGGTAGAACCAGTGCCTCCGCCCGCGCGTTTCAGCTTCGGGTACTACTACATTGGTGGCCGGCGTTGCTGGCACTAAGAATCTGCTTGGGCCGATTCTGGAACAAGGTGTGCCGGGGGCCAGCGTATCTCTGATCCTGCCGGCTGCACAGGATGCGTCAACTCAGCCCTGAAGAAAAACATTCAGCGGCATGAAGACGAGAATGGCGCGGCAGCAAATTGTCAGCCGTTGGGGGACGAGGTCTGCTGATTGGCGGAGGAATGGTTAGTTTGGCCGCGGAATAGCCGCCTTTCTAAATGCGGGTGGTAATCCGTCCAGGGGCGGTCGGGAAAACGGTCTTCGCGAAGTTCGCGGAGAATCATGTGTAATCGGGAATCGAGATGATCGATGAGGTGAACAGCCATCGCTTCGGGGGTCATGGGCATGCAGGGGCTGCCCGATTCGGGGTCGCCGTGGTGGCTAACAATGATGTGCTTGAGACGTAGCAGCAATTCCTGCGGGAAGGGTTCGCCCAATAACGTCTCCACCTGCCGCACTTTTTCCTGAAGCATTTCCACACCGATAACAACATGGCCGACTAGCTGGCCTTCGTCGGAGTAAGCGAAATGCGTCGCGTAAGCCAGTTCCCGAACCTTGCCAATATCGTGCAGGAAGATACCAGCAACCACCAGGTCGCGGTCAACGTCGGGGTAGATAGAACGGCCATCCCCGAAGATGCGTTCGGCGATTTCCAACATGTGGACGACATGCTCCAGCAAACCACCCAGATACGCATGGTGAACGCGTGTGCCTGCGGGAGCGCGAACAAATCCTTGCATAAGCACTTCATCCTGTAGAAACAGGTTGAGCAAGGCACGCAGGCAGGGGTCTTTGACTTGCACCAGCTGCCGCAACCGATTCCACAAAACGCTGACATCCACTTCGGATTGGGGGAGAAAATCATTGGGATCCCAGGTCTCCGTGGTCGCGGGGCGAATTTCCGTCAGGATCAGCTGGATGTTCCCTTGAAACAGTTGTGCCCGCCCACGGACGAAGACACATTCGCCTTCACGGAAGGCGTGAAAATGTTGTTCGGTGGCGTTCCACAACCGCGCCACCATGCTGCCGCTGCGATCGCGCAATTCGACCTGTAAATATGGGTTTCCCTGACGATTGATGCGTAGCGCTTTGTTTCCAGCCAGATAGACGTCCTCGACGCTGTCTCCGTCTTTGAGTTGGCGAAGCATTCGATGGGGCATGCGAAAATCTCCATAGTTGGCAAATTCCGTACCGCAGATCGCGGGCTACGTATTGTACACGAACCCGGTGTGGCAGTTAGAGCCTGGGTTCCGCCAAGCACCGCGGCCGGCAAGCCGCAGCGTGCCGAATATTATGCCTGGGGAACTAGGCTCCGCAAACAGCATTTCGGGAGGAAACGCAATGGCAACGACACAAGGCCTGGTGTGGCGTGTTCGTGGCCGGGAGTGGAGAATTACCGAGCGGCCATTGCTTATGGGTGTCGTCAATGTGACGCCCGACAGTTTTTCCGACGGCGGACAGTTTCTCGAGGCGGACAAAGCGGTGGCCCACGCACTGCGGCTGGTGGAGCAAGGGGCAGATATTCTGGATATTGGAGGCGAATCTACACGTCCTGGAGCAGCCCCCGTAGCGCTGGACGACGAAAGACGGCGGGTCCTGCCGGTTTTGGAGCGCTTATGCGGGCAGGTTCCCATTCCTATTTCCATTGACACCTATAAGGCTGCGCTGGCCCGTGAAGCTTTGCAGATGGGCGTCGCCATCGTCAATGATGTGATGGGCCTGCGCGATCCGGAAATGGTGGAAGTAGTGCGGCAGTATCAGGCCGGCGCCATTGTCATGCACATGCAGGGAACACCCCTCACCATGCAGGAGAATCCGCAGTACCAGGACGTGGTCGCTGAAGTGAAGACGTTTTTGCAAGAGAGGTTGTCAAGTTTACAAGCGGCTGGTATAGGCAGAGAACAATTGGCGATCGATCCTGGAATCGGCTTCGGGAAACGGCTGGAACACAATCTGCGGCTGCTGGCAGAAGGTCGGGAGTTGGTGGCGCTGGGGCGACCGATTTGCCTAGGCGTTTCCCGAAAAGGATTCATCAATCGCGTGGCTGGAGAACCGGGGTGGTCGGAGCGTGGCGTCGGCGGCACGATCGGTACCTTGCTTTTCGCCTGGACACAACGAGCCTGTCACATTGCCCGTGTCCATGATGTCGGGGAAGTCCGCCGCGCTTTTGCTCTCTTCACCAGGCTGGAACAACTCCACGCCGCCTCTCACGCCTGCTGACTAACACGAGCACGGGGTCAGGGATGGAACGCTTCCGTGATCTCTTCGATGGCCTGGGAACCAGGGATGTTGTGGAAATCGCCATCTTGGCGGGGATTCTCTATGCGGTGTTGCGGTTCCTTGGCAATCGGCGCGGCGCTGGCTTGGTGCGAGGTTTGGCCATTGTTGTCGCGGGTACGCTGTTATTGTTCCAGATTGTGATCATCTCGTTTGACCTGACCGAATTGAGCCGCTTCCTCGATTACCTGCTGAGTATCTCGCTGTTAGCCATTATCGTGATCTTCCAGCCTGAGTTGCGGCGGGGCTTGTTGCTGCTGGGGCAGTACCGTTTACTGCGGTTATTCGCGCCGCGGAGTGTACCGATCGCGGAGCGCTTGGCCGAAGCGGCGTTGGCGCTGTCCAAGGAATACACGGGCGCGCTGATCGTCATTGAGCACAACGTCAGCCTGGAGAACTACATTCAGACTGGCGAACGCCTGGATGCGGAAATTTCCCCGAAGCTGCTGCGGGCCATCTTTCATAAACGCAGCCCATTGCACGATGGTGCTGTGATTATTGCGGAAGGCCGAATAGCTGCAGCCGGTTGTCAGCTCCCCTTGGCCGACGCTCCGCCGGGAGCCAATTTCGGCATGCGCCACCGCGCAGCTCTGGGGCTCAGCGAAGAAACCGATGCCATCGTTCTGGTGGTCAGCGAAGAAACCGGCCGTATTTCGGTGGCGGTGGGGGGACGCCTGGAAACATTGGCCAGGGAACAGGTACCGCAGCGGCTCAATCATCTGCTGCCCGGCATGCTGGCCTTGGCTGCTTAATTCGGCAACTGGCCTGAACACAAATGGATCGCCTGCACGCTGCCTGGGGCGCGAGAGCGAATATGACTCGGACTCTTTGGCATAAGCGCGAGCCAAGCGAAACGGAAAAGCTCACGTGGTGGCAGCGTATCAGCACGCCGTTTGTTGCGGTAGGCTTGGCCATTGTGCTTTGGCTCTACATGCGCAGCCGCGACCTCGAAGTCCTGGACAACTACCCCGTCCCTGTAGAAATCAGCCTGGCCCCGAGCCAGGCCGAATGGTACGAACTGGAGCTAGGCGGTGCCAGCGAAGTACGCGTCAGCTTTATCGGCCCCCCTTCGCGGATCCGTGAATTGCGCACGCGCTTGCAGAGCGGCCAACTGCGCGTGCAACGCACCATCAGCGTGCCCGAAGAACGCCAGAGCGATGCCCGTTATGTGGATGTCATTCGCATTGATCAGCAGGACCTGGAAGGTTTGGCGGGGGTGCAGGCGGTTATTGCCGAAAAGACTAACCGCATTCCCGTAACTTTAAGGCGGATTATCGACAAACAATTACAGGTGCAGTTTCAGCACACGGGCGGGGATCGTGTCGAGCGGACGGTGATCGAGCCCAGCACCGTCCTGGTCCGCGGCCCGAAAGAAGTGCTCGACCGCGAAGAAGTGCTGCCCACTCAGTTGTATCAAGTGCCGCTACGTCTGGCCGATGAGCAAAACCGTCCGCTCGAGCGCAGCGTCAGCGTGCCGCTGGTTAGTGAACTGGGCGGGCGCGCCATTCGCGTCAGCCCCGATCGTGTCCAGGTGCGCTTCGTGTTACGTCCGAAACGGCGTCTGCTGGAGCTGACCGATGTGCCCGTGCATTTTCTGACGCCGGCTGGCTTTGCCTTTCGCCCGCAATTCACCAGTCCTCGGGCCGGCTTGATTACTTTGCGCGTGCTGGCGCCGGCGGCAGACTCCCCAGCCGGCATCAAGGCCTATGTGGATTTCACCAGTCCCGGGCGTACCTTTAGTCGCGGTCTTTATCCCGAGGAACCCATCCAAGTGCAATTGCCCCCGGGTTACGAATTGGCTCAAGAGCCGCCACGCATTTCCGTTGAATTAGTGCCGCTAGAAGGAACAGGCCAGCCCGCCGTATCCCCGTTGAGTGTCCCCCGCCTGCCTTAGATGCGGGTAGCGGCGTCACGTAGCATGGCAGCGGAACAGGTGGCTCAGTTACCAACAGACGGGGTAGGGTGCGTCCCCATTGCCGGGATAACGCGCAAGCTACTGCTCCTGGCCAGGAGCAAGTCGCGCCGTCACGGGTAACGGGGCATTTGTGCAACGAGAGATGTGCATTTTCAGCTCTGAGCCGGGGTGATAATCGCCGACAACTGCTGACGTAGTTGCTCCAGTTGCCGCCGGCCGATCTCGCGAATGCGGCGGTCGGGCCACTTCTCCAGGTAGCTGTACCGCGGATGGCGCGACTCCTTATAGGGGTCATTGCGTGCGGCGTTATAGCAGCAAATGAAGGCCCAACGGCGATGGGGGCTGTGATTGGGAGCGGAGCAATGCAGCAAGTTGCAGTGGAAGAAGATAGCCGAGCCCGGTTCGAGTTCGCAGTACACCAGTTCGTGTCGCTGTCGTGCCACTTCAACGCGTTCGGGGTCCGCGCCCCATTGATCACCTACGCGCACATGGTCAATGCGACCGATGTGGTGGGACCCGCGGAGCACCTGCAAGCATCCGTTTTCGCGCGTCGCCCGGTCCACCGCAATCATGCAACTAGCCAGGAGCGGATACAAACAGCCAAACTGGTACCAGTATCCGTAATCCTGATGCCATTCCCACGCCCCGCCCGTCCGCGGCTCTTTGAGGATCATTTTGTGGTGATAGTGATAGACCTCACCGCCGAGCAGCTGTTCCATGACGTTAACAATCCGAGGGCAGCGTACAAAGGCGCTGTAAATGTCGTCCCCCAATTCGTTTTCCACACGCAGGCGAATCGCCCCGCCATGTCCGTCCTTGCGGGCGACGGCCTGGTGTTGCAAAGCCTGGTCGGCTTCCGCCACCTGCCGAAGCAACTCGATTTCTTCCGCGTCAAAAAGCTGGGGCACGATGAGAAAGCCATCCGCGTGATACTGTGCCAGTTGTTCGGGCGTCAAGCGAAATTCGGTCATCTCCGTTCTCCTGTTCCGAATTGCTCCTTGCTGAACAATATAGCCCGTCACGCCTGACCTGGCTAAAGCCGCACCCATCGGTAACTACGTTACATTCCGCAAATTCCTCAAGTTTTGCCTGGCCAGCGCCGATGCTAGGCGCTGGCGGGAGGAGCGCAGGAGTGCCAATCATGTCCGGCGCCTCGAAAACGATTAATCCCCATCACGCCTGGTCAGGGAATCTCTGGCTTTTATGCCTGATTGGATTGGCGGCGATTGCAGGCGGTTACTGGTTACCCGCTCGCCTTTCCTCCCAGGATGACGCGCAGGCGCTTCAGCCCCCGAATCCGCTGCCGGGTTTTTCTTCGGCAGGTGCCTCGGCACCTCCTGATGAGAACCCAGCAATGCCTGGGGCCGCGGCTAGGTCGCGGCTTGCATGGCCCTCTACGCGCCCAGATACCTGGGACCTTTACGCCCCTTTGTCGAGGCTGGCCTGGGCCACGGCCGCAGTGCTGGGATTGGTGGTGGTGTGCGTATGGTGGATTCGGCGAGCCTCGGCAAAGCCAGGCGCTCCCCAGCCGGCCGTAGTGCCCCTGCAGATTGCCGGCGAACTAGCGCTGGGTGGCCGATGCCGATTGCTGCTGGTGCGTGTGGGTCAAGAGCAGGTGCTTCTGGGATTGGACCCCCGGGGCATTAGTGCCTTCGTGGCCTTGCCACCTCGATTCAGCGAGCTGTTAGAAAGCCCAGATCCCGATGCGATACCAGCACGACGACGCCACGGAGCGATGCTGGCGGCCATGGTCGGCGAAGGAGAGGAGCGGCATGGACTCTAGCGCCCACCTCCTGCAACAAATCACTGAAAGCTCCGCCTGGCAAACACTACCACAACCCGTGCAGGTCGCCTTGTTTTTGGGCGCCCTGACGCTGGTGCCAGCAACCCTCGTGTGTACCACGGCGTTTACCCGCATCCTCATCGTGCTCGCCTTTGTCCGCCGGGCCGTTACCTCCCAGGATATTCCGCCTAATCTCGTGCTGATCGGGCTGGCAATGTTCCTGACCTGGTTTGTCATGGCCCCAGTTTGGGAAACCATCGAACGCGAAGCTCTCCGCCCCTATCTGGCTGACGAACTGGACGGCCTCAGCGCATGCCAAAAAAGTGCCGATATCCTCCGCGATTTCCTGTTGCGACAAACCCGGCGGCAGGATATCGCTCTGTTCCTGCACCTTGCCAACCTACCCGAACCCGAAGAACCCCAGCACACGCCGTTTCGCGCGCTTATTCCAGCCTTCATCATCAGCGAATTGAAAACCGCGTTCGTTATGGGGTTCCTTATCTACCTGCCGTTCTTGCTGGTGGATCTGGTGGTGGCCAGTGTGCTCACGGGGATGGGCATGGTCATGATGCCCCCCGTGATGATTTCTGCTCCATTCAAATTGCTCCTTTTTGTGCTGGCCGATGGCTGGTCATTGGTAGCGCGGGCCCTGAGTCTGAGCTTCGGCTAGGCTTGGCCAGGTCTCCGAGGGAGCCAACTCGCATGGACGCAGTGCAGGTGCTGGAATGGGGGCGTGAGTTATTGTGGACGGCACTGTTGCTGGCGGCGCCGGCTTTGCTCGCGTCGCTGGTGATAGGACTGGTGGTAAGCCTGCTGCAAGCCATGACCAGTTTGCAAGACCAAACGCTTTCGCTGGTGCCCAAATTGTTGGGGGTGGCTCTGGTGCTGATGTGGACGATGCCCTGGATGATGCGCATGGCCGCATATTTCACCGAACGCATGCTCGGGCAGCTAGCGCAGGTAATACGGTAATGGAACCGGCCGTAGTCAGCTTTAGCCTGATGCTGAGCCGGGTGGCGGTGATCGTCGGCCTGGTGCCGTTTCTCTGTGGGAGCCAGGTGCCACGATGGTTGCGCCTCGGCATGGCGGTAGCGCTGACGACAGCCTGGTATCCCCCGCCGGTCAATGAGGCTGCCTGTCAGTTATGCCAGCGCGCCAGCGAAAATGCCTGGCTGTGGGCGCTGCTGGTGGGCCGCGAAGTGCTGATTGGGTTAGGGCTGGCGTTAGCACTGCGGTTAGTGCTGGCGCCTGCACGTATCGCCGGCGAATTCCTGGCCCAGGAAATGCTCATGTCGTTTGCGGCTTCGACTGCCCCAGGCAGCGAAACTCCAAGCACCCTGCTGGGACAGTTTCTGGAACTGACGGGTGTGGTGCTGTTTTTTGGCCTGGATGGGCACCACATACTGCTGGCGGTGATGCACGCGGCGTGGGTGAACTGGCCAGTGGCCGCTTGGAATATTTGGCCAGCAACGGACTGGCTCACCGGCATGCACCTGGTCATGCACAGTGGCGTGCGATTGGCGCTGCCCGTGGTAGCGTGCCTGTTCTTGCTCGGGTTGGCCTTGGCGCTGTGGGCGCGGGCGGCACCCTCACTGAACCTGTTCTCTCTGGGATTTGTGGTGCGGGTGCTGAGCGGGCTGGTGGCGGTGTATGTTTTTGCCCCGGTATTGCTGGCAGGTTTGCTGCAAGTGCTGCAACAAATGAGCTTTTGGCTGGGACACTATGGCCGATGAATGGTTCGACTCACGTACTGAGCAACCGACGGAACGCCGACGCCAGCGTGCGCGGGAGGAAGGGCATGTTGCCGTCAGCCACGAACTGACAGCTGCCGTGCTCTTACTGGCGGGCGTCCTGGCGCTGGTGGTCGCAGGTAACCATCTGGGTGTCAGCCTCATCCGCCGACTAGGACAGGCAGTGGAGCATTGCCGACAGCAGGAGTGGTCTTTCGAGCGCTTGATCGAGGTGTGCCAGGAAAACGGCTGGTCTGTTTTAGGCAGCATCACTTCGCTGCTGCTGATGATAGCTCTGGCGGGTCTGGCCACGCATCTGGCGCAAACCGGGCTACTTTTCGTGCCGGGACTGGTGAGCTGGCATGTGGAGAGAATTTCGCCGGCCACAGGTTGGGCCCGCTTGGTTTCGTGGTCGGCCGTGTGGCACACCGGCTTGGCATGCGGCAAGGTGATCCTGTTGATGGTAGTGGGTTGGTGGGCGTTGAGCGGACGCGGTGAACAGATCGCCTCGTGGAGCGACATCCCTTTGGCAGTGGCGGTGCCAGAAGTCTGGTCGCTGGCGATGCGGTTGGCCCTATATGCAGGCTTGTGTCTGCTGGCACTGGGGCTGGCCGACTATGCCTGGCAGCGATGGCGCTACGAGAGACAGTTGATGATGACCCGCTGGGAGCTGAAGGAAGAACTGCGGCAGGATGAAGGCGATCCGCACATGCGGGCCCGGCTGCGGAAGCTGATGCGGGAAATGAGCCAGCGTCGCATGTTACAGGATGTCGCGCAGGCAACGGTGGTCCTGCGCAACCCGACGCACGTGGCCGTAGCTTTGCGCTATGAGCGAACCACGATGAGTGCGCCACAGGTAGTGGCCAAGGGAGCAGGCGCCTTAGCTGAGCGCATTATCGAAATCGCTCGGCACCATGGTGTCCCGATCCTAGAAAGACCGCCGTTGGCCCAGGCGCTATTTCGCCTGGTGCCAGTGGGCCAGGAGATTCCGCCGGTCCTGTACCTGGCGGTGGCGGAAGTGCTGGCGTTCGTTTATCGGCAGCGCGGCTGGAGCGCTCACCAAACTTAGCGACCGCGCTTGCACTGTGCATTTCGCCTCGGGGAACTGACAGAGTCCAGAAATCGGCAAATGCCACAGGCCATGAGCACAGCAACGCTCCCGACAACCGATAGCAACTTTACTTTCGCCCAGCGCAGTGAGTGGGCGCTGGCCGCCGCCATGGTGGGCGTGTTGGTTGTGCTGCTGGTACCTTTGCCACCGTTTTTAATTGACCTGTTGCTGGCGACTAACTTTGCGCTGACGCTCCTGGTGTTACTGGTGGTGCTGGCGGCTAAAGAGCCCCTGGATTTTTCCGTATTTCCCTCGATCTTGCTGCTGCTGACGCTGCTGCGGCTGGCGTTGAATGTCGCCACCACCCGGCAAATCCTGTTGCAGGCTCAGGCGGGCGCAATCGTGGACGCGTTTGGGCATTTTGTGGTGGGCGGCAATCTCGTGGTCGGTTTGGTGGTCTTCCTCATTCTGGTGGTGATTCAGTTCGTGGTCATCACCAAAGGGGCGAACCGCATTTCGGAAGTAGCGGCACGGTTTACGCTGGATGCTTTGCCTGGCAAGCAGATGGCAATTGACGCTGAGTTGAATAACGGCACGATAGACGAGGCCGAGGCGCGACGCCGCCGGCAACAGTTGATGCGGGAGGCGGAGTTTCACGGGGCGATGGATGGGGCGAGTAAGTTTGTCCGCGGCGACGCGATTGCCGGCCTGGTGATCACGGCCATCAACCTCATTGGCGGCGTGATCCTGGGAATGATGCGCGGTATGACTCTCGGCCAGGCAATGCAGCGCTATTCCATCCTGACCGTGGGAGACGGCCTGGTGTCCCAGATTCCCGCACTCCTCATCGCTACCGCAGCCGGCATGCTGGTTACCAAAGGGACGACCCAGATTGGGCTGGGACAGGAGATCAGCGGTCAGGTCTTGGGACGGGCACGGGTTTTGGGAATGAGTGCGGCCATCTTGGGTGCGTTAGCGCTGGTGCCAGGATTGCCGAAATGGCCCTTCCTGATTGTGGCGGCCATTTTGGCGTGGAGTGCGCGGCAAGTCCGCCCGGCTCCGCCCAAACCAGTCGAGGAGAAAAAAGCCCTCCCTCGCACTACTGGACAGTCTATTGAGCGTCATGCGGAAGAGTTCTTGCAACAAGATCGTGTTTGCCTGGAAATTGGGGCACGTTTGATTCCCCTGGTCGATCCCAATCGCGGCGCGGGTTTACTGGATCGGATCGCGGCTATGCGGCGGGAATTGGCCCGGCGACACGGACTGTGGGTGCCGCCCATTCGCATTCGCGACAATTTACAGCAGTTAGAGCCGGAGTCGTACCGCGTGCTTATCGGTGGTCGCGAAGTGGCACGCGGGCAATTACGGCCCGATCGTTGGCTGGCGATTGATGCGACAGGTAATCGGCCGCCTATCGAGGGTGAACCCACTTCTGAACCAGCTTTCGGTATGCCAGCGCTTTGGATCAGCGAAAGCCATAGACAACAAGCGCAGTTGGCGGGATACATGGTCGTAGATCCCGCCAGTGTGCTGATCACCCATCTGGGCGAAATCGTACGCCGCCATGCCCACGAACTCCTCAGCCGGGAGGATGTCAAATTGCTTGTGGACAAAGTGCGGGCGACTGCGCCGTCGCTCGTGGATGAACTGATCCCCAATCAGCTGAGTCTCGGCACGCTGCATCGTGTGCTATGTTTGCTGTTAGAAGAGCGCGTGCCCATTTCCAACCTGACGCTGATTCTCGAAGCACTAACGCACTATGCGGGCACGGTGAAAGATGCGGTGGAATTAGCGGAGCGGATCCGGCCCGAGCTGGGCCGCGATATTTGCGACCGTTTCCGCGATGCCCAGAACCGCCTACGCGCCATCGTCCTGGAGCCGCGACTCCATCTGGAATTGCAACGCAGCCTCCATCAGGGACACCTGGTATTGGAGCCGAATCGCTTGGAGCGGATGATCTTGCGCTTGTCGGAGGTGTGGCGCAGGGCGGTCGGGCAAGGACAGGAGGCAGCTTTGCTGTGCGATACGACAATTAGGCGGCCGCTGCGACAGGCGCTATTCCGCTCCTTACCCGATTTGGGCGTGATTAGCTATGCCGAGGTGCCGGCCAATTTCACGCTCCACCCCGTCGACATGCTCCGCGTCGAAGACCTTGCGCCTCCTGGGACGCAACCGTCCTCGCCCCAAGGGCAGCACCCCGCCGGTAACTAAGTGCTGAGGCTAGGGTCGGCAACACAGCAGGAGTGCCTGACAAATTCTTCAAAAGCGTCGCCCTTTTTGCCGATGGTATTCCCGGTATCTTTGCTAGCTTCGGCATAAAGCACCGCCGCTCTGCGGAGCAGTCATCCGGATCGCAACGCTGCCTGACAGCATGAACCGCCATGCTGCCTCAACATTCCTGGCGTGGGGCGATCGTAAGCGGGCTAATCGTGTGGTATGTCGTAGCAGGCTGCGGTGTGATGGCTGGCCTAGAGCCTCTCACCATCACCTGCCGCGCCTCCTGCGCAACTCTCGTGGTGAGCATTCTCTGCTTCATCCTGCTCTGCTTAACGCGCCACCATTAGTCCCGCACCTGCGGCAACCCGGCCTATGACACCTCAGCGGATTGCTGCTTGGGATTCTGGCCGTGTCTAGCATGCACCAGCTCTATCAGCACCATCTTGACCGTCAGCGACGCGACGAATTGATCCTTTCCCATTTATATCTGGTGCGGCATGTGGTGGGGAAGCTAGCAGCGCGCTTGCCGCCCGAAGTGGACCACGAGAACCTGGAGGCTGCGGGAGTACTCGGGCTGGTAGAAGCGGCGACCCATTTTGACCCGAGTCGCGGCGTGCAATTCAAGACCTTCGCTTACTTTCGTATCCGCGGCGCTATTCTCGACGAACTAAGGCGTAATTCCCCTTTATCCCAGGAAGTGCTCAAGAAACTGGGCCGCATTCGGGCCGCGTACCAGCGCTTGCCACCGCCAGTGAGCCTGGAAGCTCTGGCACAGGCTACCGGGCTAAGTGTAGACGAGATCACCGACGCTTTGGCCGCCTGGCGCCTCTGCCGCATGGCCTCGCTTGATGCTTTCCCCGAAAGTCCAAGAGATGGGGCTCTCGCCAATCAGCTCGCGGATGGTAACGGCCGTGCGGTCCTTTCCCCGTATGGCTCCGCGAGCAAATGGGATGGCCCAGACCACCATCTGGAACAGCAGGAACTGACCCAATTGCTCGCCCAGGCGATCGAAGCTCTACCTAGCCGCGAACGTACCGTCTTCCTTTTGCACCACCTGGAAGATCTGCGCCTACGTGAAATCGCCCAAGTGCTGCAGCTTTCTGAATCCCGCGTGTGTCGGTTGCTCCAGGCGGCCGAATGGCGCATTGCCGAATTCTTGCGACGCAAGGAGGTGTTATGAGCGAGCCCATCCATTTACCACCGCTAACGCGCTATAGTGGACATTCTGCTTCATCGGAACACGGCCAGCACCCTTCTCGCCGCCGTACGCCGGTAAGCGTATCCTCCCCACCTTCGCCACCGGTTGACGAGGACACTCCCGACATCCATGCTTCCGCTGCCGAGAAATCCGATCATCCTGGCAAGGTCGTGGATATCCAGGCATGAACACGACTTTGGACAACGAAAGCCGCCAATTGGACTGGACGCCGCTCCTGCCTGCCAACCGTGTTCGTATCACCAATGCGGTGCGTGTAGGACAGCTAAGCGGCAAACCCACCCAGCCGAATCCCAACCCGCATGATTGCCCTGATTCTGCCGTGCAGGTTCGCACTCTGCGAGAAAACGGGGAGATTCGCTACATCGAAGTACAGTGTGGCTGCGGAAGAGTTATTCGGCTGCGCTGCGAATATGAAACAAGCTCGCCGTAACGGAGATCGGCTCATGGAAGGTCGCGGGGTTTCGCGGAGGAGGTCGCGGCTATCAGGGTGTTTCCTTGGCCTGGTGGCTTGGAATGTTTGGGCACTAACATCGGGTTGTCATTCTGTAACCTGGCCCTGGACGATATCCGGGCCATCTGCGGGTGGCAATACTAATAATGGTCCGCCAGTATCGCTGGCCAGCGCTCAGATGCCGCAGGCACCTCCCCATGCCTATGTTCAGGAGCTTTCCCAGCGATTACAAGCGGCATCCGATGAGATACGCTCCCTGGAAGCCCGGTTGGCCTACCGCGAAGAAAAAATCCAGGAGAAGAGCCGCGATCTCAATCTCGCCGTCAAGGAGATTCAGGCCGCCCAGACTGACCTAGCCCAGGCTCGCGAGGAAATCGAGCGCCTGCGGCGGGAGAACGCTACACTGCAGAGTCGGCTGGAAGCCTGCGAAAAGCAAAACCGGGAGAATTTGCAAACCATCGCGGCGCTTTTGCAACGCCTCATGGAACGCGAGCGGTCCCCCTCAGGCCCATCCGCACCGCCTCGCTGAACCACTCGTGCCAGAGCCGTTAGGACAAACTTCGCTACGGGGTCCTCTACGGCTACCTTCTCCATGTGCCCGCGTTTTTTCCGAGTTCCGTCGGTCTCGATGACTGATCAGCGCGCCAGGCGGTGCCATTCTTTCGACTGCAAGGCGGTTCACTCTTTTTCCGCGGTGAGCGGAAATACGACGAGGAGCTGACACGTGCCAGCACAGGCTGGTGATCTCTCCTAAAAGGCCGACATGCCAAGGCACGGTAGGTTGACGCCTGCCACTTCTGGATGGGGCAGGGCAATCCGCCCGGGTTGGCTGTGGGTGAAAGGGCTCTTAGCGATATTCCCTGCCCACGAGAACAGCGCAACGGCTATGCCCATTGATGCAGAGGCGCAATTGCTCTATCGCGATAAATTCCCTTTCGGAAGCGAAGCGAGCGATCTTAGAATGTAAGCAGATGAACGTGAGCGATAGTGGGAACGTTTGGGGGAGTGGGAGATGTCAGAGACGGGGCGAAGCCTGGCGTGGCGTTGGGTCATGGTGATGGTCGCATTTGGGTTCACCTGGGCGGTTATGCGACCCGCTGACATGACCTGGGGTACCTGGGCGCCGGCCTTGTGGTTGGCTGGGCTGGTGTGGCTGGGCTGGAGCGTCAAGAACTGGCTACTGGGACTGGGCACGGGCCTGATCGTACTGCTGCATCCTGCTGCGCCTTGGCAGGGGGTTACCTCGGGTTTGGGGATGCACCTAGCCGGACTGGCCCTAGTGGCTGCTTGGTGTGTGCAGTTTGGCGAGCTGGTATGGCACTCCCAAGCGGGCCGCAGGAGTTGGCTCTCCTGGACGGCAGTTGGCGGGATTATAGTCTTGGTGGCAACTCGGCAGGGGCTGATAGCATTGATCCTGGCACTCGGGTTGATTTGGCTGAGCGGCCTAATGTTTGTGCTGCTGTGTTGGCACCAGCATCGAGGCAACAAGGAGGTACGGAAAAAATGGTTGGCGCTGGCCAGTCTGGTTTTGGTTACAGCAGTGGCGTTAACCGCCCACATATTTTGGCCTAGCCACCCAACAGCCAGCCTGGAAGAAATCGTTTGGCCAACGGTTTGGTCGCGCTGGCAACAAGGCGTGGAATCATTTCTGCCCTGGCCGAACTGGCTGGGTGGAATCTGGATAGTGTCGATTCTATTGTGCTGGGGCTGGTGGCG
>BEIM01000027.1 GCA_002898995.1 bacterium HR36 | reverse complement strand
AAGAAGAAGCCACTAGAATCAATCCATCGTACTGGAAATACAGAACTCTCCATAACTTTTTCTAAAGACCAATTAGAGACTTTCCAGGTCCGAATGATATTATTCCCATGGAGAGTAACCAAACGCTGCCCATTATCGGCAAGAAATGGCAAGGCTATCCCCGTAGAAACGTACCCTCTTCGGTTCTCTTCAACATCGAAGTACTTGTCGTCCCCTTCACGGTCCTCCGAGCGGCAGGTCGTCAAATACTTGCCAGATGCAGCATCATAGACGCTGAAGCCTTGACGCAGTTCAGTTAGCAGCCAGTCATCGTGGAGCCAGGCCATTGGCAGACCGTGTTCCTTTTCGAGGCGCTGATTGCGTGTTAATCCTAACAACGTTTTGGTCTCCGCACTTTGAGAATGAGTGACCTCACCCCTTATAAAACCAAGACCTGTCGCTGCCACAATTGCCGCGAAGCCAAATAGAGCGCTCCGCGTGATTTACCTCCTTTCCGAAAAATGCGCATGTGATTAATGAACCATTTGTGGACTTTCAAGGCATCTGGTGCAGGTATCCCACGGTTCATTCTATCGCTAGCCTTTTTCGCAGCCCAGTCCAATATGTCCATCCAAGTGCCCGCGACTCCTTGCATTATCCGCTGGTTTGCAGGCTTGTCCCAATTTGAGCCGAAAAGGAGCCGATAGCGGTCGATCTTCGCCTTCCTGTTCTCCCAGTAAAGAATATCCGCAAAAGGAGCGGTTGGAGGGGCTGGAATGTCGTCGGTGCCAGGCCAGAGTTGGATGGACATGGAATTTTCTAATTTACTCAGAAGATTTTTCGCGAAGGCAATAGCGGATGCTGCTCCCACAACCCCTCCTGTCGTGCCTGTCAGAATTCCAGGGTAGAACCCCCAGGGGACGCCGATTCCAAACCCGATCCCAGATCCCCCAAAGAATCCCCCTGATCCAGCTGCCCAAAACACCTGTTTTCGGAATGCTATAATCTCATTGTAAATAGGCTATATGATTCGCGTCTGCTCTCTATAAAGTGAGTGATATATCGCTTCTTCTAACTTGTCTTGGTCGGCACACTCCCAAATAGCAAGCGTTCCGATTCACATCGTGGATACACCAAGTAAACCTGCTGGTGCTGGTTTCGCCGCCGCTAGCGCCGAGAGAAAACATAACGGTCACCGCATAATTACCGATGTTGGTAAAAATTGCCTCGATATTGCCCCGCCGGGCAAATAGGTACCGGTGACTGCATAACCTCGTACGAGTGTGAGGCCATCTAGCCGCGTATTCACTTGTAGTTTGGCATAGATGGTGGCATAAACCCTCAAAGGTGTTAGACTATCCGCGTTCGCATAACTAATGCCGCCGGTAAAGGTTCCCGCCCCACCCATCGTAAGTTTTCTCAGTTCTTGACAATTGGAGCTGCAATAGTCAGCTTCAATAATAAATATACGTCTCCTTAGGAATTCAGCGAGCCAGTCGCGTAATTTCCTCTTCTCCCAGGTGACTATCTTGAGCACAAATTATGATGCTTCTGTTGGCCACAAGAATGTGTTTATAGTTTTTTCCGCAACCTACGGAGTCAAGGTAAGAAAATTTATGTTACAGGCTGCGCCAGCCACAAGTGCCAACGTGGATATCTTAGTCACCTGAAGGACTGAGGTTGCCGCGGATAATAAAGTTGCTAATTTTCGCGGTAGGGAAACCTATAATGAGCAGCTCCGATACTATATGCAGGAAGTTCGTGAATGCAAATTATACAAATGGGACTTATTTTCTCTCCAGACGTTTCAGGACACACAAAAACAAGTTGGGAGCTTTTTCCAAGTCCAGCTCACTAGGAGGCATAGTATGGATTTCTTTCGGATTCAAGGAGAAGCCAATCCATAGCTCGCCGTCCCGAAGCACATATTGTGCAATCAGATAAGTGCTATCATCTGTGAGCAATTCAAGGCAAGTGTTCTTATCAACGAGCCGAGTCCGATAACGAAACTCCCGTTCGATCCTCTTACCAGTCACCTCCATTGCAATCACGACCGTCCCGTTTTCCCGGAATTCCCAACGTAAGTATTTCCGGACGTACTTCAAATTCACCTGCTGATTTCCATCTAGCGCGACATACGTACGCGCCAGTTCCCACGTGCCAACTAATCTCTTAGCATGCTCGGCACCTGGAGGGCTGTGGTCACCTGCAGATATCAGGGAGTGGAACATTGGCGATCTGGAAGAAAGCAAAAACCCGACAATCCACAGAGCTGTTAGCCATCGGTTCCAGAGCTCGTTCATGAATCTCGCTCCTATTCTCTGTCGCAGGACAAGCGGTGGTATATTCGCTCCATGTTACTCGAATATATGGATTATGCTCGAGCAAGGGCCACACAGAGTATTGACGAGCTGCGAAGCCTACGTATTTCCAAAGTTCATTTACCTCTGTCTAAAATGAAGACCGCGACATCCTCCTGTTCCAAAACGTTGAAGGATTTCGGTATACAATTCACATCTTCGATATCAAGGATACTCCATGCTAGCCATAACCTCCCATCCTCAATTTTATATCGAAAATATAAGGAAACCTTCTTCTCCTCGTGATTAGGATGCAGCCGTAGTATGTAGGATTTATTTCTCTGCATGATGCTGTACCTATACTCAGTTCCCTCAAAATCCTGGGCTGTCCCATCCGGGCGGAACTCTATGTACCTCATGGCAAATGGCCCCTCGATCCCTTCACTCTCTGCCTGAGGTGCTACTAGCAATTTCGATCTAACCACGCATGCAATTCCTCGGGCAATGTACCACTTTCCGACAAGGCTATCCTGTCCGCTGTTACTTAGCTTAGCGTCCTGCGCTATACAACAAATACACAGTGGGCTCGAGACAAGAGCTACAAGCGCCAGCACGACGCTTATCACCCGACCTCGCGGCCAGACTGCGACACCCATTGCAATTTCTCCATTATGTCCTTTTCTGTGGGGGCCAGTTATTCTCTTGGCCAAATCCAGATGACCTGCCTCTCGATCCTTATGTCATACTTTCCCCAAAACCAGAGAAATGCATTATAATTCTTCCTCGCGGTGCCCCGGACTAAGAATGCAAATGGTCTGAGCGCAAAACGGTCTGTGTCGCCTTCCCTTACCTTAACTTTACCGCTGTACAGAGCGTACCATCGCTGGGTTTCTGGATCATATGTGATCGTCACTTTGACGAAACTGCCATCCTGTCGCTTATGCTCTCCCTGATATCCAACACGATTCTTCCCAGCTACAAACTCGAAAAATTCCTTGATTTTCTGTAATGTCTCGATCTTCTTCACAATCATCGCCATTATCTCGATTTCTTCCAAAGCTTTCTTCACGGCTTCGGCCATCTTCTCCTCGAACGGCTCGCCGTCGTCTTGCACAGCCTCGGCGCCCACATAGCGGCCGGGCGTGAGGACGTAGCCGTGGGCGCGGATTTCGTCGAGCGTGACGCTCTTACAAAAGCCGGGGATGTCCTGGTGCTCGCCTGCGTCTGGTTCTCCGCGCCAGGCGTGGTAGGTGGTGGCGATCCGCTGGATGTCCTCGTCGGTCAGCTCGCGGTGGGTGCGGTCCACCATGCGGCCCATCTTGTGGGCGCCAATGAAAAGCACCTCGCCCCGGCGGTCGCGTAGAGGTTTCTTCTGCCCTTCTGGCGGGCGCCAGCTATTGTCCCGGGCCAGAAACCACAGGCGGGTCGGTATCTGTGTCGAGTAGAAGATCTGCCCAGGCGGCGCCACCATGCAGTTTACCAAGTCGGCTTCGACGATGTTCTTGCGGATTTCGCCGGACTCGTTGGAGGACATAGATCCGTTAGCCAGCACGAAGCCCGCATAGCCAGTGGGCGCCAAGTGGTAGATGAGGTGCTGCACCCAGGCGAAGTTGGCATTGCGGACGGGCGGCACGCCGTATTTCCAGCGCTTGTCCTCGCACAAGCTCTCGCCGACCCACTACTTGTTGAAGGGCGGATTGGCGAGGATGAAATCCGCCCTAAGGTTCGGAAAGCAGTCGCTCGAGAAGGTATCGCCCTGCTCGATGCGGCCGTCAATGCCGCGAATGGCCAGATTCATCTTGGCCACCCAGGTGGTGTAGTTGAGTTCCTGGCCGTAGATGCTGATTTGGTGCGGGCGCGGCCGCCGCCTGCCTGCCGGCAGGCAGGTTGCCGTTACCCGTGGCGTGCGCCTCGATGAACCGCACCGACTGGACGAATATCCCGCCCGAACCGCAGCATGGGTCATAGACACGCCCCTGGAACGGCTCTAACATCTCCACGACCAGTCGGACAATACAGCGCGGGGTATAGAACTCGCCGCCTTTCTTGCCCTCGGCGCTGGCAAACTGACCAAGGAAGTACTCATAGACACGCCCTAACACATCATTGGAGCGCGCGTCGGTATCGCCCACGCGGATGTTTGTCACCAGGGCAATGAACTGTCCCAGCCGCTGCTTATCGAGGGCAGGGCGCGCATAGTCCTTCGGCAGCACGCCTTTGAGCGAAGGATCGTCGCGCTCGACGGCTTCCATCGCCTCATCCACGATCTGGCCGATGTTCGGCTGGCGGGCGTTTTGCCTGAGTCGTTCCAACGGGCTTCTGCAGCACATTGAAAGCACGGTATTCGTCGGGGTCTTCTGGATCAGCACCTTCGGCGCGTTCCGCTTCCAGTTCTTGGTGATGCTCCTCGAAAGCGTCGGAGATGTACTTGAAAAAGACGAGCCCCAGCACCACGTGGTTGTACTCGGCCACATCTATGCTGCCCCTTAAGGCGTTGGCCGCCTGCCACAGTTGTGCCTCAAAGCCGAGGTTGGCGGAGGCGGGGTTCTGCCGTTCGGCAGCACGTTTGTTCGCGCCTCTCATGGGGACTACCTCCAGTCCAGAATTAGAGTTCCAGGGCAGGTCGTAGTTGATCGTCGGGTGCGATGGCTGGGGTTGATGCCTTCGCCGGCCGCATCGGTTGCGACCAAGACTCGCACCTCGGGGTCGTGCCGGAACGCCTCCTGCGCCTTGCCCCGCCTTTCCCGGCCAATGTTGCCGTGCATGTGCATCACCGCCTTAGGACGGCCCAGCAAGGTGGAGATGCGTTCCGCCGGGTAGTTCAGGGTGTCCCGGTGTTCGGTGAAGATGACGAGCTTCTGGTGGGGGGAGGCCACGCGTCTGGGCGGTGCTTCTGCATAGGTGCCAGAGACTCCTCGCCCTGCGCGATACGCCTGATTCGTTCGGCCTGGCGGTGCTTCTGCATAGGTGTTCGGAGACTCTGCGATCCGGCCCTAAATGGTCGTGGGCATGAAGAACTCTGAAAGGAGGTTCACCAGCTGCCGCCAGTTGCGGTCCTCCCCGGTAGCGTGGAGCCGCTAGGCCAGGGCCTCCAAGCGCTCGAGGGTAGCGATCTCCGTACTTACGCTAATGTTTGTCGATGATATACTGTAATCCTCCAAGCGCTCGAGGGTAGCGATCTCCTCCCGCATCTTTCCGACGGTCCGGGCCGCCGTGGCCTGGTCGAAGACCTCTTCGTCCTTCTGGACAACCTCCGCCTCTGGGGCTTCCTCCAGCTCTTCCAGTTCCTCGGGCTCCACCGTGGAGCCTAGCGCCGCGGGCACGGCCACGGCCCCACGTCTGTGTAACAGCTCCACCTCCCCCAGGCCGCTTTCGAGCCTCT
This sequence comes from bacterium HR36, assembly GCA_002898995.1. Lineage (GTDB taxonomy): Bacteria > Planctomycetota > Planctomycetia > Gemmatales > HRBIN36 > HRBIN36. The sequence continues at coordinate 9,532 of BEIM01000027.1, read as the reverse complement.
CCCACCGGCGACGCAGGGACTGGTAGATAGCTTCAGGGCTCGAGGCCAGCCGGCACCGCAGGATCGTGAGGGCCCACCCGACAGTACCCCTTCGCTTCTCATCGTCCAAAGCGTCGGCCCGTTGAATTCCTCCTGCACGTACTCGATGACTTCTTTGTATAAGCCCGCCTCAAGATTCGACAGCTGGAAAGGGACGGTGTGGGCGAACCGCTCGGGAAACAGCGGCCGGCCGTCGAGCCAAACGAGGTTACCTCTGCCGCATGTGACGCTTCAGCAACTTCGGCATGCACTATATTATGCTGTGATAGGTGCATTGCACGAGTTCTGGCGATGTCGAGGTGGACGGTGGTTTCTGAGACCGGAGCATGGGGCGGCCCGTTAGGCCTTATCTCCAGTCAATGGTGGCAGCAGGGAGCTTTGCGTGTTGGAGGCCTCGACAGTAAAAGGGACGCCGTCCGCATAAGCGGATGTATGGGCTCTAGCAGAATTGGCATCTGCTGCCGGGGTTGCTATAGATGGTATAACTGACGCATTTCCCAGTACCGGTGCTGAGACGACCAGGCTCGGCACTTTGTTTATTTCGTCTGCAAGTTGATTAATTCCGAACTTAGCATACGTCAACAGCGAGAGTTTTGGATCGCAGTGGCGCATCAAGTCCGTGGTGGCCTTTACCGAAACTCCCGAAGCGGCTAATATCGTTGCAAAGTAGGCACGAAACGCGTGAAAATCGAGGACACCCTCCTGGGTTCGATACGGTATGCCGGCTCTTTGCAAATCTCGCCGCAGCATTCGACAAATATTACCACGGTAGGGCAGCCGGAATAGGGGGGCCTCGGGGGACTTACCCGCGATTTGATCTCGCAGAATCGGGATGAGGTCGCGATGCAGCGGCAGTTCCGCTTGCTTACGGTTTTTGGTAATCTGCGAAGGGAGCACAATCCGCGGCGGAGTTTCCTCTAGATGAACGTCCTGCACACGCAAGCTCGCGATTTCCTTGCTTCGCAGTCCTGTCAGCGCTGCGAATAGGTAAAGCCGATACCGTTCTTCGCCACTCAGGCCGAAAGACGGGCCGCTAGCTCGGGTCTGTTGTAACAACTGGCTCAACTCTGAATCGGTAGGCACTCGTCGCACCCGACGCCTGTCTTTTTCCGGGTCGTCCTTTTTCAAGCCTCGCAGCGGGTTTTCTGAAAGAATACCATTATCCACCAGCCAGCGACAGAATTGCTTCATTGCCCCGATGTAATGGTTGCACCTTTTTATTGACAGGTTTTTCTCAGTGCGGAGATTGGTGATGAACTCCTCGACTTTCTTCGCGCTGAAATCGTGCCAATGTCTAAAACCGCAATGCCTGACAATGGTTTGGACCATCCTTTCTACGGTCCGACAATGGTTATGGGTGCGGCCTTTTGCGCGCAGACATTGTATAAAATCTTTGAGGAGGTCATGGAGGTTGGCCCTGGCGGCAATAATGGTTTCCGACAGCAATCCATGGCGTATTAGCTGGTTTATCAATTTCTCCGGTAATTGCATGATTGCCTGCAGCGTACTTGGTTCTACATTGTTAAACGCGACCTGTTCCGCGAACTTATCGAGCAAATTAGCCAGTCTTCGGGCCAATTTTTTACATTTGGTTTCGGTGGGAATGTTCAGCCACTTGTTGTACCGATAATCCTTCAATCGAATATAGTAATTCTGAGTCTGTTGCTTAGTGCCATGTTTCGTATAACTATTTCTAAACACGCATACCATCTTTGCGTGCTCCTTGTAAGCTAAATAATAAGTCGCATGTGGGGAGAAGGATTAGAAGCCCGCCGCCTCGATGTGGAGTAGCCTAGAAAATCAAGGCTAACGCTTATCTAGCAGACATGGGCTTGGGCACGACCTTGAGCAACGAGGTGTCCTCTTCATGAACCGTTCTAATCTATACGAATTGCTACTAGGCCGGATGCAAAGAGATTTTAAGTATTCGTGTCTCGAATACCGTCGTGTGGTTGTCCACCTTGGAACAAGTGTAGCGCCAGGTAGACCTTGGGATCTAACCAGAAGTGTATTATAATAAGTATTTGCGACTTAGCGCCACAGGTAGTGCCTTGGGAACTTGGCTTGCTGTTCGTCGCTTATCATCGATGCGGTGGCATAATTATTATGTTTTGCCAGGCATGGGAAAATCTTGTGGGGGCGTTGGGAATGAAGTATAATTAGAGTTCTAGGCTCGCGTAAAATTGTGTCTCGGAGCCCACAGTTAGGTGCCAGATTCGCAAGGTAGGTACGATTATCCAGGCTGGGATTTAAGGTTATCACTGGCCTAGTCCTGGCCGGGGCGTCGTTCCGACACTTGATGAAGGGGAGCCGAGGAATTATACTTATTTGGGCTGCTCTGTTCTTGCGGCTTAGAGCTGCAGTTCTGAGCCGAGCAACCGACGCGACAGCCGGGAGGAGTTGGGCGAGATGTGTAGCACTGGCGGCAATGGCCGTGCATTTCTACGAGCTAGCAGGATTGGTTCAGAATGTCGCAAAAGCTCCGCGCTCCGCTTGGAGGGTTAGAGAGCGTGCGTTATCATGAGTGTTTGGACATCTCTAGCGACCGCTGTCGGGGCGGCTTTTGGCTATCTTCAACCAATCGCTGTGCAATGCTGCTCATGGAGCGGATTGGTTGATCAGTCAAGGAGTCCCGGGAATGACTTGTATCTGTGCGGATCATGTATTATAATTAGCATTTTGCACACTTTCCAATGGGCGCAACACAGGAATGCAAGTTGCCATAATATGTCTGTGTATAGAGCACGGGCCGACAACTAGGTTAGGAAGTAACTAAGATTCGCCAGCGCATATCCGAGGAGTGTGTACCCGTTCCCGCGTGCAAGGCGCAAAGCTAAGTGGATGACGCTGCGTAACTTAGAATTACCTATGTCTTCGGCTGGGAATTGGGCTACAAAGCCTTGGAGAGAGAAGGGGCGATGTATTAGAATTATATTAGCCAAAGGTTCCATTATGCTCTTATCTATCCTAATAGGAGTCAGACATGCTGGGAGAACAGGCGATATTTCTGCGGCCGAGGCAAGCAGCGGAGGCATTAAACATTTCGCCGCGAACTTTGCGCAACTGGCTGCGGCAGGGGCGGATTCCGTATCGCAAGATCGGCCGAGTTGTGCTCATCCCCAAGAAAGCCCTGGAGGACTGGGCAAGCAGCGACATGCTGGAAAAGAGGAGCGAAGCAAGTATCGCTCCTGAGGAGTCTGATGGGTATGGGAATAACAGGCGGTAGGGGGTTAGTTGGAAATAACTACTGTGGCTTTTCCAGAGAACTAGTCAACCGGGATGGCAATGGTGATGGAGGAGAAGTGCCCACGGCAGCATCTTATAAACTGGTTTTCGACATAAATACAATAGGTGGGTCGTATGGCGGTATACAGCGATTCCTGGGTTGCAATTTGCGTATGAACCTGCTGCGGATTATTCGCGTTTCGGTATGCCGTCAAAGGACGAGCAAGGGTGAAGTTGCAATTTGCGTACGCACTTGCTGCGGATTATTCGCAGGGCGGGCGTGGAACCGTGGCCCCGGTTGTGGCATAACCTGCGGGCCTCGTGCGAATCCGACCTGGCTGGGAGCTTTCCGCTGGCAGTGGTTACCAAATGGCTCGGCAACACGCCGAGCATCGCCCTACGGCATTATGTTGACCCGACGGATGAAAGTTTCGAGCGGGCCAAGAATTGGGTGCCTGCGCCTCGTGTGGCCCTGACGGCAGCGAGCCGTCTCCAGGCCAGCCAAGGTTCCCAAGTGCCTGCACCTAGCCTGGCCAAGACGGCAGCGGAAACGGGGCTGGGGAAATCGGCTCCGTCGTTACATCACGCGGATCGCCTTAATAGAGACGCCCTTCGGGGAGCGCGAGGCGACCTGGGAACCTCGCCAGCGTCGTTACCGGTCAGCGTGGTCTCTAATAAGGTGACAGACCTCACGCGAGCCGGCCTGGGAACCTTGCCAGCGTCGTTACCGTCGTGCGTGAGCCAAGTTAGCGTCAAAAACCGTGCAGCAAAATCCGCAGCAGTGCCGCAGCAAAATCCGCAGTTGCAGGAGACGGCCGCCGGAGACAAAGAGCGGAAAAATTCGCCGCAACTCACGTTACTAGGGGATCTTACGCCGCTGGGCGCAACCCAGTGCCCTTGTGTGCACGCAAGCAAAATGGAGGGTAGGGGACTCGAACCCCTGACCTCGTGAATGCCATTCACGCGCTCTCCCAGCTGAGCTAACCCCCCATCGGCGTTATTTCTGGCCTGTTGGTCCGTTGCCAAGCAGGGATCCCCAAGGTTAAGGGCCAAGCCCGCATCGCCCATATTTCAGGTTTGTTACTGGCAGCAGACATTACCGCTAGCTTGCTAATCGCCGTATGCCAGGCAGTAGTGTCTGCCGGCCTGGCCAGGTTAGTCTGAATGGTGGACCGGTCGCCCTGGTTGGTTTTCCTTGTTCGGGACACCCTTCGACAAGCAAAGCCGCCAGCGTGCGAAGGAATCCGGCACATCACCTGGAGAGTCGTTCTGGTCTGGTGGCACAATATTCTAACTTCCTGTCTGCGGACGGCAAGAGCACACAGCAGCGAACAGTGGGGGCGACAAGTCAGTGCGCGTGCTATTGCCGGCGCCGCAGCCAACCATGAGCACGAGCGGCGGGCGTCAGTTCGCCGTGGAAAGGTGATCAGCGCTCCCAGTCAATTAATGACGTGTTTGCGATACAATTCAAATCCGAGTTGCCAGGCCGATTGGGGATGGGGCTCGGCAGCCTGGGCACTCGCCAGGATGCGCGGTTCCCCATTGATTCGGAACAAGGTGGCACGCCAGTTCCGGCCATCCTCTTCAGGTTCGATGCGGACTTCGCACAAGGGCAGATTCGGCCCCTGCAGTCGCACTGCTTGGTCGTTGATGAGTTCGCTCTGAATTTGTCGCTGGCGGAACCAGAAAGGGAAAATGGGTCGAGCTTTCACAGTCATCCTCCGATGCCGTTGGCATGGGCTCGGGGTGGCAGTCCATTTCAGTCGGGGCGAATTTGCTTGAGGACAAGGTGGAGTGTTTGGAAAGCGTTGGCGGATTGGATAGCGTCGTGTTGCCGGGCGGACTCGCGGAGCTTCAGGACGGCCTGACGAAATTCCTCAACCGGCTTTGGCCAGACTTCCCGGCAGCGAGCCGGCACCCTTTCCGCCGAGAACTGGGCCAATCGTTGGCCTGTTTCGTGCAGGGCATCGCTTGCCTTAATCAATTCCTCCCAGTTGTCGCGATAGAAGATTTCCTGGGCGGCCCACACCTGTCGGCGAGCGCGTTCCACAAGCTCGCTATACGCCAGAGGCGGGCCGTCCGCAGGGAGGGGCTCGAGGGCTTGCTTTTCTAGAGATTGGCATCCGCAGCTCGCAAGATAGATAATGCCCACCATCCCCGTCACCCACGCTCTCCGCCACATGACCGATCTCCTCACCACGTTCCGCGGCTGGCTCACACACGCCACTCTCTGCCCATTTGTTATACGAGGCAAAGCCTGCAAGCAGAATCGGGCAAAGGTGCTAAGAACCATAGTCGTAGAAACCTCGGGTCAAGCGGGCTATCCACCGAGGCGCAGGCTTTCACAAAAGGGCAACGTCGCCATTGCGTCGGTTCATCGGAGCGTGGCCGAATTGCGTCACCCAGTTGGCGGTGGCAGCCGGGTTTCAGCGCACGACATGAAGGTTTACGCCCCTAAACTAGCTCTACCCTTGCTACTGGGACGCTTTCGTTCTACCAGAAGCGGACCGACGCCTGTTGCTCCGCGGTCTCTGTTACGTTCCACGGTGGCATTGCGGTCGCGTTTCTGGCGTCTGCTAAACAAGTTTCTCGGAAAACGCGAATGAAGCGATAAAGCAGCGTGCGGAACCGCCAAGGTATCCAAGACCCCCCGCGCCAGATTCACGGTGCTGGCGCTGCAGCTATTGGACGTTCGGGTCCGGAGCGTGGGCCGAGTTCAGTGTCGGGGAAAGCGTAAAGGTAGCGCGCACGTCGTGCCTGTTCTTGCGTGGATAAAAGCGGATCTTCCGCCCGCTCCGGTCGTCGTGGTTCCAGTGGGCTAACGATAGTGTGGCAGCCCGCTAATACCAGCCAGACCCAGTGGCACAAGATCGCGAGACGTCGTTTGGGCTTCGAAGACATTTACCCGAGGCCTCAGAATTTCTCTGCCAGGACACGTCTGAGCCGCAGCGGCGCGGATCTGGTGCTGCTGAGAGCTCACGATTTCCCTATTAGCAGTTTACACGTCGCACCTGCAGCAGGCACAAAGCAGTGTGGGTTTTTGCTCAGAGCCGGTCCCCGAGAACTCCGCAGCAACCGTTATTTTCCTCACTGGCAGAACAGCCGACGTGCAGTCGTTGTGGCCGCGCCGGGACGGGAACTAATGGATGGATGAGCACTCGTCGAATTCTGGCCACTGCCGCCCACACGATGCGCCGTTAGCCGACCTAATGGATGAGCACCCGCCATACGCCAAACGGCTTACAAGCAATGCAACTCCGGCAATGTTGGATCGTCATATCTAAGACGGGAACAATTCGGCTGCGGAAACAGTGCCGGGGACGCTCTCGGGCTTACCAGCATCCTTGCGATTAGCCTTGGCCATCCCTGGCCTGCTTCCGGTGAGGACTTGGTTCCGCCGGCACTGTTTCCGAAGCCGAGCTTCGTCAGGGTCGGCTTGGCCGCCTTGGGCCATCGGATGAGGGAAGACATTAAATGCCGCAGCGGCCAACGTCAAGTGCAGCTGTAAGCTTTCCTTTAGCGCACAATATTTCCAACGAGAGAACATTGACTCGTCCAGAGATTGTGGGCACAATTATGAGAACGGCCCAGGAAGCACGATCACCCCGAACGAGGACCAAGCCATGAGGTTCCTAGCACAAGTGGGAATGAAGCGATGGATGATTTTGCTGGGATGGCTGGTAGCCGCCCAGATGGCACTTGGACAGGTTCCCGGCCCAGCCTACACGGTGATTGTTGGTATAGACCAGTACGCAGATCCCATCATCCAGCCCCGCAACTGCGCCGAGGCCGATGCGCTGGCTTTGTACCAATGGTTGACGAGTGAGCAAGGAGGACGGGTGGCGGCAGCGCGCGTGCATTTGCTCTTGGGGCAACCGGCAAAGCAACAGGGAGCAATCCCAGCCACCCGCGAAAACCTCCTCAAATCCCTGCGCTGGGCCTTGGAAAATGCCAAGGAAGAAGACGTTGTATTGCTGGCCTGGTTCGGTCAGGGGGCACCCGTAGGAGATCGGACCTGCTATTTTGCCGCCGATTCCAATTTCAAAGACCGCGGCAAGAACGCTATCAGCGCCAGTGAGTTGGAGCAAATGCTGGAACGCAGTAAGAGCGCCCGCATCGTCGCCTTGCTGGATGTGAATTTCATGGGCTATGACAAGAACAAAGAAAAAGTGTCGACCATGGGGTTGGAGAAGCGGTTTAGCGAATTTGATCGCCTGAGTGAGGAAGAGGACGACCGCCGTGCTGTTCAAGTTCAACCGCCGGTGGCCTGGATTTCTGCAAACGATGGCACGTCCCCCTCGCCGGAAAACAAGGCCACCGGGCACGGTGCGCTCATCGAAGTAGTGCTGGCTGGGCTCGACGGGCGAGCCGACACGGAAGGCGACGAAGCGGACGGCGTCATCACGGTTTCCGAGTTGTTCCGCTTCGTGCATAAGGAGTATCCGCAGCGCACCAAGCAACTGACCGACAAGGCGGTTTCCACGGTGGGTTTCTGGGCGCAGGGCAATTTTGTTTTGGCCATCAATCCCAAGCAATACGACTTCGTCCAGGCGAAGGTAGCCGCGTTCTTGAAGCGTGCACAGACGGATAACTTGCCGCAAGACATCCAGTCTGAAGGCAAGGCGCTGCTAACTCAGATGCCCCGCTTCGAACGCCCCCGCCAGATGCGCAAGCATTACCTAGCATACGCGGAAGGCAAAATCACTGCCGATACCTTGCGCGTCGAACGGAACCGTTATCTGGAAGCACTGCGGGTAAGCCAGAAAGAAGCGGAGACCTTTGCCGATCGCGTCCTGCGGGTGGCGACCATTGCCCGGGCCAATTATGTCAAGCCGGTCACTTACGGGGATTTGATTCCTGCAGCAGTTCGCGGACTGTACCGATTCATGCAGGAGAAAGTACCGCCCGAGATCGAAAAACGTCTGGACGACGTCCCCAACTTGACGACCTCGGAAATCCGCGAGTTACTCGCGGAGGTGCGGCAGAAAATCGGGCAGCGCGACGATATTCAGGGCAACAAAGCGGTGTATCGCGCATGCGATGCCATGCTCCATTCGCTGGACAACTATTCTGGCTTTATCGACCCAGAAACCGTGGCGGAAATCGAACGGCAAACGCAGCAAGTGTTTATTGGGGTGGGCGTGCAGATCCAGAAAGACTTAGCCACCGACATGGTGCGCGTAATCACGCCGCTGCGGGGCAGTCCCGCTTACAAGGCGGGCCTGCAAGCTGGCGATTTGATTGTGGGGGTGACCAATTTCTTCGATAAACAAGGCCAGCGCCTGGAGAACCCCGAATTTCTCTCCACCAAAGGCCTGAACATCCGCGACGTGGTCAACAAGATTTTGGGCAAGGAAGGTACGGAGGTACAGTTGCATATCGAACGGGAAATGGCCGACGGCACCAAGAAACAATTAACCTTCCGACTAACGCGCAGCCGCATCGAGGTGGAGACGGTTTTCGGAGTGCGTCGCAAATCCGATGACTCCTGGGACTATTACATCGATGCAAAGAATAAAATCGCTTACATTCGGCTGAGCCAGTTTGCCCGTTTCACTTCGCGCGACTTGCAACGCGCCTTAGAGGAGCTGGCGCAAACGGGCCTCAACGGACTGATCCTCGATTTGCGTTTCAACCCGGGTGGCTATCTGGATCAGGCGGTGAAGATAGCCGACCTGTTCATAGACGATGGGCTCATCGTGACCGTGCGCCCCCGGCGAGGCAAGGAAGTCGAGTTTCTGGGCGAACACGCCGGAAGCTACCTGAATTTCCCGCTGGTGGTGCTGATTAACTCTGGGAGTGCCAGCGCTAGTGAAATCGTTTCCGCCTGCATCCAGGATCATGGCCGAGGCGTGATCATGGGCGAACGCAGTTTCGGCAAAGGGAGCGTGCAGACGATTACGGACGTGCACTTTGATCCCAACGAAGGACCCAGCGAGATAAAACTTACCACCGCTAGTTTCTGGCGGCCGAGTGGGAAAAATCTGGCCCGCGATCGCAAGTCCAAGGAAGAGGATGATTGGGGCGTACGTCCCCATCCCGATTACACTCTCAAACTGGAACCTGGAGAGCGGAGCCAACTCTTTGAACATTTGCGCCGCAGCGAGATTATCCAGCCTCGGGAGCCGGTCAAAATAGACCCCCCTGAACCGTTTACCGATCGGCAACTGCAAATGGCCGTCGAGTTCCTTCGCCGTCAAGTCGCTGCCCATCCTAAGAACCCGAACCGCGGCTAAAGGATGAAGCACCAGGCGATCTCGCGCCAGCT
>BEIM01000026.1 GCA_002898995.1 bacterium HR36 | reverse complement strand
GTTCCCGGGGAAACGCGAGGCATGTTGCTTCGCTGTCCACTGTGCGGACAGGCGTTTATAGCAGGCGGCAATCCCCAGGCGGTCGCCCTCAGTCCCATTCATCCGGTCGAGCCCCATCGCGGCGGGATTATTCTAACCCTGGGCATTGTCGTTTGCGGCCTTTTTGAGGCCTATCGCCTGGATCATGGGTGCGACCGACCTGGCCAAAATGCGTCGTGGTGAGATGGATAACTCCGGTTACAGCATCACCCAGGCTGGTTATATCCTCGGCATAATCGGCACTGTCTTTACCATCGTGGGCTGCCTGTTAGGCATATTGTGGATCATGCTTGTGGCCGGAGCTGGTGGAGGGTTTCATTGAAAGACCCGATGTTGTCGGGTTGGAAAGAAAATCACCCAGGCCGTCTTGCTAGCCCATGCCGTGTGATTTACGATAACACGTCATGCTTTAGGGCCTCATGCGGAGGCTGAGGATAAGTGACCAAGTGCCTGCAGCCTGCTGAGGCATGTCGCCTGGATAATGGGAGCGACCGACCTGGCGAAGATGCGGAAAGTAAAGATGGACAGCTTTGGATATGGCGTCAGACAGGCTGGTTATGTCCGCGGCGTAATCCGCAGCATTCCCCCGATCATCACACGCGTCTTGACTATTGTTGCATTGCTTGTTGCATTGATGTGGTAGCCATTGCAGCCGCTGCATATGCTGTTAAGCAATTGGACGATGAGCCCATGAAAGGCATTATTCTGGCAGGGGGGAAAGGGACGCGGTTATATCCGATGACGCGGGTGGTGAGCAAACAGCTGCTACCCGTATACGATAAACCGCTGGTTTACTATCCGCTGTCGCTCCTGATGCTGGCGGGCTTGCGCGATATTGTGGTGATCAGCACACCCGAAGATTTACCGCAGTTTCGTAAGCTGTTAGGCAGCGGAGAACAGTGGGGCCTGCGTTTTGCGTATGCCGAGCAGGACCAGCCGCGTGGCCTGGCGCATGCGTTTCTCGTGGCAGCCGAGTATCTCGCGGGTGAGCCATCGTGCCTGATTCTGGGGGACAACCTCTTTTACGGCCACGGTTTGCCCGACCTGTTACGCCGCGGGGCACAACTGCGTCAGGGGGCGATGATTTTCGCCTACCAGGTCAAGGAACCCCAGCGTTATGGCGTGGTCGAACTCGATGCCAGTGGCCGGCCGGTCAGCATTGAGGAGAAACCGGCCCGACCGAAATCCCGTTGGGCTGTGCCGGGATTGTATTTTTATGACGGGAAGGTAGTCGAACTGGCCGCTACCTTGCAACCGTCGAACCGTGGCGAACTGGAGATTACCGATCTCAATCGGCTGTATCTGGAACGAGGCGAATTGGAGGTGTGCCTGCTCGGACGCGGAATCGCCTGGCTGGATGCCGGAACTCCCGAAGCGCTGCTGCACGCAGCGGAGTTTGTGCATGCCGTGCAGGAACGCCAGGGAGTCATGGTCGCATGCCCTGAGGAAATCGCTTACCGCATGGGCTACATCAGCCGCGAGCAATTGCAGCAACTCGCACTGCAACTCGGCGACAACAGCTATCGCGATTATCTCCTGCGTCTGGCGGAGGAGGAATGACTCGCCAGCCTATCGCAGCGTTACCGACGATTGGAGATTCCAACCTAGTTTACAGTGCTTCCGCCACCATTTGCGTGCGAGAGGCGAAGACGCTTTTGCTTGCTAATATGCAAGCCCCATATGGCGCCGCAAACCCTAAGCTGATTCCGACCCAGCCATATTCTGCTGCCTCGTTTCCTCGGGAACGATAGGTCAACTCGCCTTGCAATTTTTGCGCTGAGGCGCTAAGTTGACGGCGGCAACAGGCGACAGCTTTTACCACCTCTAAAGGGACGATCTTTTCGGGCAAGGAAGCCGGCATGGGCAGGAAGCGCGGTGTCCTGGTGGGGATAGCGGTGTGGACAGGTCTGGCGGGTGCATGGGCGCTAGGCGACAGTGCAACTGTTTCACTACTGATACAGCAGGCTCGCCGCGAGGCCCACGCTTGTTTGCAACGAGGAGAACCAGGCACTGCTGTCCGTGTCCTAGAACGGCAACTCCCTCACATCAACGGCGACGCCGCCTACCTCGAATTGCTGGCCCAGGCCTACGACCAATACCTTGCCGAACTGCATCGCCTCGGCCGCATGGATTTGGTGGCTACTTACCTGGAAAGGCTGGCGATTCTTAATCCCGCTCGGGCCCGCGAGCTGCGCCAGAAGTGGCAGCTAAGCGAGCCCACTCAAAAGTCACCGCGTATTGTGGCGTGCGGGCGTTTGGATGATGAGTTGGGGCGCGGAAGTTTGCCCAGCAACGAATCGTGGTGCCTGCTAGCTGAGGAAACTTTCCTTCGTGGCCAATACAGCCAGGCGCGGTTGTATTACTGGCGGGCAGCTCAATCCCGACAATCCCTGTCTTCCTTGCAACAGCAGCGCTGGGCCTACTGTTCCTGGCACGACATCGCCCAACTCTTACAATCCTCCAATGCCTCACCGTGCAACTGGTGGGTGGCACTGCTAGAAGCCCGCGCTGCTCGGCAACGCAGCCCTGACTGGCCTTTCGCCCACCACATCTTCCAGGAAGTCGAACGCCGGCACTCCAGTGATCTGCTTCCTATTCGCCATCTTCCCCAACCGCAAAACGGTTGGTATGTTTCGGAATCCCCTCATTTTCGCATCTACCACCACAACGCGAGCCTCGCGGAACAAGTATTGCGCCTGACCGAACTCGTTCATGCAGTCAACGCCTGGTTCTGGTTCGGCGAACTGGTACCGCCGGTTTGGGATTCACCCGCGGAGATTTATCTGCATCCCGACGGCGATTCGTTCCACAAGGCGACTGGGGTTTCGCCGTCCATCCCCGGCTTTTCCACGCTGCGGTACGAAAGTGCGGATGCCCAGCGCGTGCTCAGTCGCCGCATGGATTTCCGTGCCGATGCTCCCGATCTGCTGTCTCGCCTTGTCCCACACGAAAGCACGCACGTTAGCTTGGCCGGCCGATTCGGGCCCCGACCATTACCGCGCTGGGCTGACGAAGGACTTGCCCTCTTGGCAGAACCCGAGCCCCTTCGCCAGCATTACCGCCAGAAAGCCCTCGCTGCTTTCCAGCGAGCCCAGGGCCTACCTATCGAGAAACTGCTCACTCTCGAGGAGTACCCTGCAACTTTCGACCCCGAGGTTTTCTACGGTCAAAGCGCACTCCTCGTCGAATGGCTGGTTCGACAGCGTGGACCTTGGACATTTGTGCAATTCTTGAGCCAGGGACGTCTGCTCGGTTGGGAACCCGCTTTGCGCCGATATTACGGCCTCCAAAGCCTGCAGGACTTAAACGCTCACCTCCGCGACCTTCTTAGCCTTCCGTCTGATCAGCCCATACCTATTACCCTACCTCTTGCGCCAACTCCACATTTTCACGCAGCGACTCAACTCCACGTGGCCGGCTGGAAACACTAGCATGGAACGCGTCTTCCCACATCCTAACTAAGCCATTAACCAAACGCCCCGCTTCTACCTTTGCTCATTGCTTGGCATAGCAATTGCGAACTCCTTTTATCTGACACGGCGGACCGAGATTTCGATCTGTCCTTGCGGAGGCTAACTGATATGCGGTTATGTATTTACGAGGATGCTCATGTAGAAAAACTAGAACCGATTACGTTAACCCGGCCGTTAGTGCAAGTCTGGCTTGGTACCAGCACTTTACTAGACAAGTTCCTGAAACGATTGGCGCCAACGTGCTGGGGGCTGTGGGTTCGTCCGCAACTTCGCGCCTATGCCCAGGAAATGTTTCCTGGAGTGCCCGTCAATGAAACGGCTTGGCTGCGCCAAGAAGCTACTTTCTTAGTCAATGCCCGCTGGTTGCCACCAGCTAACCCGTGCCTGCCAGATGAACCACACGTTGGCGTTTGCTCAGATCAGATCGCTTATATGCGCTTGTCTCAGAAGCATAGCGATCGCCTTCATGCCGATATGGTTGACAGATTCGAGGACCTGATTGCGGGATTACCCCAGCGCCCTGTAGCCGGCTCAATGCTTCGCTATCCGTGGGATATCGTGTCCCTCAATGAAACTGTGCTCGCCGAAGAAGCTCCTCTTTGGGTAAGAACAAACCCCGACGCTTGTCTGCCCAGTGGGATTCACCTGGTCGGTAATCCCGGAAAGCTATACCTCGACCCCACCGTTAGCCTTGAGCCGCCGGTTACGGTGAACACCTGTGCGGGCCCAGTAATACTCGATCGGCATGCTCAGGTACAGGCATTTAGTCGGTTAGAAGGGCCTTGCTATATCGGGCCGCACAGCGTGGTGTTAGGTGCTCGGATTCGACGGGGTACGACGATCGGTCCAGGATGCCGCATCGGTGGGGAAGTGGAAGGCAGCGTCTTCCAAGGTTGGGCTAATAAATACCATGACGGTTTCATTGGCCACTCCTGGATCGGGGAATGGGTCAATATTGCCGCCGGTGTGCAAATCAGCGACCTGCGCCATGATTATAACACCGTTCCAGTTCACCGTTTCGGTCAACGCCAGGATAGTGGCCTTCTGAAGTTAGGGGCGATCATTGGCGACCATACCAAGCTTGGCCTGGGAGTGTTAGTTAACACTGGATCGATATTCGGAATCTTCTGCAATGTCTTGCCCGGACCTTCGTATGCACCCAACTATATTCCATCCTTCTGCCGTTATTGGCGCGGGGAGTTGCGAGCTTGTCAAGACCTAAATGCGCTTCTGGAAGTGGCCAAAAAGGTCATGTACCGCCGGCAGCAAACACTTTCGCCCGCGCTAATGGACACCTATCGTGCGATTTATATAGGCACTGCCGCTGAACGCTTGAATTATGCGCCCATTGTGTCTAAATGGGTGCTGCGTGCTACCGCTTAGTGCTAGCGACTCGGGTTTCGCCTGGCTCAGTCCCTTGAGCGCTCGTTGGCCTAATACCATTAGCTATTGCCAATATTAGTTGCGCAAGTGACTTAGAGTCCCGTTCGGCAACCTACCGACTGTCGTAACGAAAGCCAGGCCCGGCGCACGCTTGCTGGGCCCCGGAGGTTGCCGACAAGCATTATGGGGTTGTATAACGCTGTCAAATCGCCTCGAATAATCAACATCCGGATATGGAGCGAGAATCCATGAAATTGGCCATTGATTCCTACTGCTATCACCGCTACTTTGGAGAGTATTACGAGGGACTCCAGGAGGATATCAAAGAGCGACGCACGGTTTGGGACATACTGCGCCGTGCGCGTGGGCTTGGCTGTCGGGGAATTTCTCTGGAAGCCTGTTATCTTCCGGCAGAGGAAGCGAAGTTTCGGGAAGCACTCCGCGAGGAGTTGCACCGCTTACAATTGGAGCTTGTTTGGGCTTGGGGACATCCTAATGGCCTGCGCTCGGGAGCCGACCGGCAGGCAGAGCAAGATTTGGTGCGACATATAGAGTATGCCAGGGAGTGCGGTGCCGAGGTAATGCGTATAGTAGGTGGAAGTTGGCGTACGAGGCCACCCCGTTGGTCGGCACATCGTCGGCAAATGCTGACGGTTTTGCGGCGACTTGTCCCGAAGGCAGAACGAACAGGAATCGTATTGGCCCTCGAAAATCACTTAGACCTTACCGCCAATCAGATGCGCGAATTGATGCAAGCCATAGACTCGCCTTATCTCGGAGTGTGCTTAGATACCGCCAATAACCTGCGGATATACGAGTATCCCGTCGAGGTTGCGGAAATCCTCGCCCCATGGGTGCGGGCGACTCATATCAAGGACATCACCTCCCTCCGGGGGAACCCACGCACGTTTGGTTTCTGGCCCAGTGTACCGCTTGGGCAGGGTGTCGTGGAGATTCCCCGCATCTTGCAGATTCTCCGCAGTGCGAATTATCGCGGTTTATTGGCCATCGAGATAGATTTTTTGCACCCGAAATATAAGTCGGAGGATCGCGCTATTGCCCAGAGCGTACGTTATCTCGCTGCGGAATTGGACCGTTTAGGGATAGTATCTGGGGAAAAGAAAGCATCCGAATCGCGCTAGGATTAGCTAAGTGACATTAGGCGGATTGACGAACGGGGCGATGAGAAGGGAGTTTAGTCGGTGCCGGCGGTGGTGAAGTAAGAAGAATGTTGGGCGGGAAAAATAGAGACTTAGTGTGATGCCAAGCAAGCAGGGCAGCAGGAACCAAGATGGGGCGGACAACGAAAGTTTCCAGCAGCACTCCAATGGCGAGAGCAAGACCTAGGTGGGCGAGGGTGACTAGCTCGCTAAGCATCATGGTGGCAAAAGCACCAGCCATGATTAATCCGCACATACTAATAGTGGCGCCGGTACGGGCAAGTGCCTGCTGTATCCCCGCACACCAACCGAGGCGGCGCTGTTCCTCGCGGACCCGGCTCATGAGAAAAATGTTGTAATCCTCGCCTACCGCTACCAGGATGACAAACAGGAAATAGGGCACTTTCCAATCAGTGGCACCCAACGCGGTGCCCAACCATAACGGGCCAATCAGACTCACCACCCCAAGAGTGACGAAGTAATTGAACAGAACCGTGGCCAGCAAGTAACACGCCCAGCCGAGACTGCGAACGACTGCAATCAAGATCGCCAGGATACCCAACAGGACTAACGAGTTGACCCGCCAGCGGTCGGATTGATGTACCTGCGCCAGGTCGGCAGTGAAAGAGGTGATGCCGTGAACCGCTAATTGGGTAAAAGGTCGGCCAGGGCCTACGTAAGGCGTGAGCGTCTGCTGCACTTGCCGCAGGGTAGCTATGCTTTCGGCTGAGAAAGGTTCCGTGCCGAACACGATTTCTAGGCGCGCCACCCACTTATCGGACAACTGTCGCAGATAATGGCGCGACGCCAGCTGGCCGGCAAGCCAATCCACACCTTGGGACAACAGCGACCAGTTAGCTATGTCACTGCGATCCGCGGCAGCCCGTACCGAGCGGCCCAGCGGTTGTGTGAGACTGCGGACCTCGCGGACGTTATCCAGTCCAGCCACAACCTGGGTTATTTCATCCACTTGCTTGCGTAAAGTGTTGGGCTGGGTGTCCAGTGGTGCCACCAACAGGAGAGTAGCAGGTCCAATTTCGCCGGCCGGGAAATGTTGCCGGATAAGCTCCAAGCCTTGCCGACTTTCCGCCTGCGGCGGCAACTCTGCACACACGTCCATTATGGCACGACTAGTCGCGCCGTACCACGCCAGCGGACTCATAATCAGGAGGCTCACGATGAGAATCGTGCCCGGGCGGGCTGCAATTGCCTGAGCGAGAGAATGCCAAAACCAGTTCACCCTGGTACCGTCTGAGGCTGCCTTTCGCAAGGAGAGAGTGCTCCTGCCGCCATACCAGCGCGCCAGTACTAACAAACAGGCGGGAGCCAAGGTGAGTGCGGCTGCCAGGGCGACGCCGAGTCCGATGGCGACGTAGGGTCCCACGGCACTCACTCGCGCGAATTCCGCAAACGCCATCATGGCCAGCCCGAGCATCACTACTCCCGCACTGGCCACCAAAGCCCCGCCTACCTGCCGTAACGTGATATGCATCGCCCGGCTCGGCAAGTGCCGCTGCAATTCTTCACGGAATCGGCTAATCAAAAAAAGACAGTAGTCCGTGCCTGCGCCAAAAAGCACCACCACCACAAAGATGCGGGCAATGTTGATTAGCGGCTGGCGCAGGCAGACACAGAGAACTTCCAGCAACCTCAGGGAGGCCCATACCGCAGTGCCAATGGTCACCAACGGCACCACCGCCACGCATATATCGCGATACAAGAGCATCAGCAGAGCCAGAACTAGCACCATCGTCGCCCAGGTGGTGACGTCGAGACTGTGATAGACGGCAACATTGAGGTCGCGGCCAAAGCCGGCTGTGCCCGTTACCAGAAGTTGGATGGCAGGCCGGTCAGAATACCGAGCGTTGTGCGTCTGCAACAAGTCGCGTGCCAGCGTTTCGACTTGCGACACCGCGTGCGTGGCCTGGTCATGGACGAAGGGCCAATTCAAATGGATGAGGGCTAAAGCACATTGTCTGTCCGCACTCAACAAGCGCGTGCCCAATAGTGGATGATTCCAAGTCAGCCAGCGTAGTAATCCCAGGTGCGGCATCTCGTGACGGAGCTGTTCAAGGTGCGTCTCCAGCTGATGGGCCAGGGCACGTTCGGCTTCGCCAAAAGGAACCTTGCCCTGGAATACCAGGACGATGGAGCTTTCCGCAGCCTCCTCGCCAAAACCCTCGTGCAACAAGCGGTAGCCTTGAACCGTGGCACTATGTTCGGGGAGGAAGTCGCCGCTATCGGGAGGTAGATAAGGCGCCAGAGCCCAGGCCAACACCGCGAGCATTGTTGCGGCTAATATCCAAGTGGCCAGCACCCGGCGTGGATGGCGCACTACCCAGCGGATGGCCCACCGCATGTTGGTCAGGAATAGAGTTTGCGGTCGGATGGAAGCTAAAAGGAGGCCAGGAATCAGCAATCGGCCTCTGCGTCGAGTTTATCCGAGCACCTGCGTCTTTACCTGAAACTGCCCCAACGGTAAAGAGCGCTTCCTGCCAATCCAGCGCTGTATGCCAACACACAAAATTCCAGGAACTCCTAGTGTCAACGGACCAAACCCTCACGCCCATTTATACCCTGGGAACTTTGATGGGTCAGGGCTCACACGAACCTCGCCAGTCCAACCATTCGTACACATGGGCCAAGCCGACCGTCGCGTGTCCCGCACGTGAGCCACACTTCCACTGACAATAAACCTGCTGGTATGTTCACGTAACAAATTCATCCTGCATTTACCAGCTGGTCATAGCCAATGCGGTGGCTACCAGGAGCGTTGCCGCTCTGCCCAGTACCAGCGTTTACTTCGCCAACGCATGGTATCCCTGACTTATCCCCACTTTTCGTGAGCGCAGGGCGGGCGGCGCGAACTTCGGGGATCAGGCGCAGAACCCCCAACGTTACACCGATGCACGCCGCCGCATGCGCGCATCACCCAGCAATCAAGGCGTGTGCATTTCGCCCGCCACGTACATCCACCCTACAGCGCTCTAACGTTGCTGTTCCCGGGACGGTTCGCTCAGGAGAAGAACTCGAACGTTCTTTGCATGCCCGATGTCGCGCGTGCTGCGCTGGCAGCCTGTGCGCAAATCAAGCCTCTCTGCAATTGCGTCCCTGCAATGGGTGCCGTGGAACTTTGCCGCGCACCATACGGGCTAAGGCCCACTACTCCTGCCGTTGTTCGGTTACCGTAAGAAGGCGCATTCAGGTAACAGTGAGGTTTAGGACGCGCGGCGGGCTAACGCGCGTGGCTCTTTTCCCATTCACAGTGGGCTAATGTGCGGCCACACACGATGGGGTGACGCCCGCCGCGCAACATGAACGCGCACCGCATGGTAGCTGGATCGCATTGCAAATGCGACTGCGACACACGGCAGGCCGACCTGCGGCGCCGGTGTTGCCTAAGATGTTAGTGTCAAGAGCAGGTGTGCTTTTCCGCTGTACTCATTTATGTGTGTCAGTGTGGACTGGCGCTCAGGCTTTCGTGCCGGCTGCTAACTGACAGGTGGCCAATGCCGCGCTGTTGTTTTTCACAAGGAGGTACTTTGAAAGGTGCGATAACCTTTGGCAAAGGGTTCCCTAAGCGCCACCTTTCCCGCCCGGCTTTTCGCGTCGCTGCCTTTTGGGTATAATCCAGAGGCCGATTTCCTAGCAGCCGAGCAAAACGTCCTTGCCTGTGGCATGGCAAGGGTTTTCAGATATCATTCGGGGATCGCTACAGCAAGCTGCTCATTCCTGCCGATCATAAAGGTCTCAGATATAATCAAACGACCGATTTCCTGGCTAGGAACGAGAAATCTCGGCCAGCCGGAGATCAACAACAGGCTGGCACATTCCAAACTTGAAAGCGCAGGATAATCAACGAGAAAGGCGGTAGGTTTTTGCGGAAACGGACTAAGGGCGGACGTCCTGACCGACGCTACGCTGCCCGGTGGTGTAAATGGTAGCACAAGGGATTTTGGTTCCCTTTGTCCAGGTTCGAATCCTGGCCGGGCAGCTTGGCCACTCAGCCATGAAACCATCGGGAATAACTGCGAGTTTTTGCCGGCATGCTGGCTGACGGCAAGATCCTTGGGGAAGGCGTAGGCAAGTATAGTGGTTGGTAGCGCAGTGCACCAAGACGAAGCTTCGGGCACCAAGTGATTGTAAGCTGCGGTGTGCGGACTTTGAATCGTTCTGCCCTTGAAACGAAACCGTCAGCAAACCGCACCGATTGCTGACGAACAAGGGAAGGGCTGTCGAAAAAGTTTGATGCCTGGCCCCTTGACAAATGACGGTGAGGTGGGACAATGGGCAACAGGAGAAGGAGCTTGCGTCCTGAGGGCCTAGCGCAAAGGAGGGTACGAAAATGGTTGCGCCAGGAGCGGTAGAGGTATTCGGCCGGGTGCAGGAAGCATTGCGTAAGACAGGATTAGCATCGTTACGCGATTTGCAAGTACAAGAGAGCGAGGAAGTAGTCGTAGTCAGCGGTAGTGTGCCGAGTTTTTACTGTAAGCAAGTTGCACAGGAGACAGTGGTGGCGGCGGCGAGCGGCCGGCGGATTGTGATCCAGATTACCGTCGAGCCCCCGCTGGCCTCGCTCCCGATTCCTAACGAACGCTGACGGGCTGGCCCAGGCGGGCGGATTCGCGCAAGGCGTCCAGCACCTGCATGAGGGCAACGGCCTGGTCTGCGGCCGGGACGGACGGACGTTGTTCGAGGACGGCCCTTGAAAAATTGTCAAGCATGGCCGCGATCTGATTCACGCCACAGATGCGAATCTCCGCGCTGTAACCTTCTTCAGTTTCAACAAAAAAGACGGCCGGATTGGGCGGCAACCACATATCGGGTATCCAAATGCGTCCGCGCGTTCCCACGATCTCCAGGGATTGGCGAAACGGCCAAACGAAGCTGCAATCGAAACCCGCTGTCTTTCCCTCGCCGAAATCTAGGGTCGCGACCATGCTGATGTCCACACCGAACTGGAAGTCCGCCGCGGCAAAAACTCGCTGCGGCAATCGGCCAAATACCCATAACGCGCCATACACGGGATAGCAGCCGACATCCATCACACAGCCACCCGCCAGTCCAGGCTGCAGACGAATGTTCGCGGGGTCTAGTTGTAACTCAAAAGAAAAACTGCCGTGGACGTGCTGGACAATGCCGATCGCACCCCGCTCCAGTGTCTCCTGAATGCGTGCCGTGCGCGGGTGATGCGGCCAGAAAAAACCGTCCATGAGGGCCACGCCGTGACTGCGGCAGACAGCGAGCATTTGCCGGGCTTCTTCGGCATTGGCAGCGATTGGCTTTTCGCACAGCACATGTTTACCGGCCTGGGCAGCGCGGATCGTCCACGGGGCATGGAGATTGTTCGGCAGCGGGATATAGACGGCGTCAATATCGCGATCCGTCAGCAAAGCCTCGTAACTGCCGTAGGCCCGTGGGATGCCGAACCGCGCCGCCGCCCGCTGGGCCTTGTCGAGTGAACGGCGGGCAATTGCCAGCAATTCGGCGCTAGTCGTGTGGCTAAACGCGGGGATGACCCGCTCGTTGATTTTTGCTACCCCCAGGATGCCCCAGCGCACTTTGCGTGTGTCGGCCATGCTTTGCTCCTCTGCTGGTACTGCTCATGTCAGCAATACAATACGCTCGAGGAAAGAATCGGCGAGGCAGCCATGGCGGAACACACTATTCGACTCCTGGGTCCTTGGGAATGGGAAGCGCAAGCCTGCACGGCCTGGCGTGCGGATGGCCAGATCGAGATTCTTCCCGACCCGCTGCCTCAGCCGCGGCGCATCTGGATTCCGGTGCGTGCTGCGGATGAGTCATGGGCACGATTTCGCGGGCGTGTTCTCTGGCGCCGCCATTTTCACTGGACGAGCGAATTGGATTATTGGGAACGCATCTGGCTGTATTTCGAGGCGGCGGATTATTTTGCCCGTGTGCGAGTCAACGGCGTAGAGTTGGGGCAACACGAGGGAGCACTCGACCCATTCTCTTTCCCGATCACACCGTTGTTGCAAAAGCGGAACTGTCTGGAGGTGGAGCTGGAAATACCCGCAACTCCGCCCAGTTTGGCGCAAGCCAAACGCATGCTTCGCGAAACGCCCGCTTGCCGCGATGGCCCAGCAATTCTCGGCGAAGTGCGGTTGGAAGTGTTTCATCCAGCACGTTTCGGCGACCTGATTGTTTGGTCGGAGTTCCACGAAGGCAAGGCCCTGCTGCATGTCGCTGGTGATATCCTGGCTGAATCCGACTGCCAGCCCGAAGTGTATGTGGTCTATGACAACCACACCCTGCATTACGAACGGCTTGAGGTGAAAGGGGGTCGGCAGCCGCTCGCAGTGGTGGTTCCGTGCCCGCGCGTCTTCATCTGGGATGTGGCACAGGGTTCGCCTGCTGCTCTGCATTATGTGCAAGTCGAACTCGTCGATCGTTCCGTGCTGTTAGATGCTCGTTACTGTCATGTGGGATTTCGCCGGCTTCGTTGGCACGCAGCTAAACGCATGTTTCATTTGAATAAGCACTGGCTCACGCCGGGAACCGATGTGCCACTGGTGGACATACAAAGTCCAATATGCGAAGGTAAGCCCTTCGAGCAGGCCGATGAAGTGGGTCAGCCACTCGTCTGTCGCTTGCCGCTCCGCGGAGGTTACGCCAGCGAGGAGAGCTTTCGCCGACGGGCCGTGCACCAGGCCGTCCGTTTGGTGCAATTGCTCCAGCATCACCCCTGCATCCTGGGCTGGATCGTCCACACCGAGCCTGCTGAACATGACCGCCAACTCGATATCGATCTGTTGCAGGCCGTTCGTCAAACCGATCCCAGCCGCCCGGCTTTCCTCCAACCGAACGCCGAGTCCGCCGAATTGATTGAGACCCCATGACCAGGTTGAGGTCATTTTCTTGCCAGCGGCTAAGCGTCGCAGACTCCTGAATACAGCCCGACTCAGCTAGATGAGCAAAAGCGCCGGGTGTTAACTTACCGTGTGCGCGACAATAGCGGTGGGCATCAGACCGCCGTGCGCGGCGAGAGGTGAACCTGAGCGCTGCGCGCCCGTTCGCCCGAAGACCGAAAGCGTATGTCTCCGTGAGAAAATAGCGTGCCTGCCACGCACGCAAGGTGGGGACTCAGCTACAAGGGCGTTTCTACACTGGACGCGGAGCGACACCCCTGCTTGGCCATATATGCCGTTCGCCAACGCTCGCAGAACTGGGCTGGACAAGGAAAACTTTGCTAGTATAAGGGCCGAACCACGGGGAAAAGAGTAAGTTTCGCTGGGGCCAAAGCATGGGGAGGCGGGATGGCATACGCTAAAGAATCGGTGTGCTGGCCGGCCAGCAGGCCAGCGGGGCGCTTGGCGCCGCTGGGCTACAAAGCTGACGTGCAAAACGCTGGGTGCGCTACCAGCAGACGGCTCACTTCGTGGTGTCGTTCGCGGTGCAGCACGATGGTCTTCACCATCCTGTTGGAAGCATGCATCCTAATCGCGTATGCGAATTTTCTCCAGGCCAAACCGCCGACGATTTCTCCAGAAGCGGGTGAATCTACTGCGCAGAACGCGGAGAAGTCGTCGGAAGAATCCTGGTCTTGGCTGGGCCGACGTTCGCCCAAACCGCAGAAACCCGCAGCAAGCAGCACCAAAACTGGGCAGCCCCAAGCGACGGAAGAAACCGCCGAGATGCGATTGCGTCGGCGATTGGAAGTGTGTGATAGGCTGAAGCTCATCGCCCTGGAAACCAACGACATCCGCCTCGAACAAGCCGCCAGCGAACTGGAGGATTTGGTCTGGCAATGGTATTGGGAGGCCCAGCGTCGCCGTAACGGTTCCGCCTCACCCGGCGTCAACAGTCGAACACCCGCCTCGATGCCGCTGAGGTCCGAGAAAGCAGGGCCTTCTGCGGCGGCAAAGCAGGACATTTCCAGCGACCGTGCGCATTTGACCTCCCCTGGACAACCTGCCCAGCGGAGTGATTCTTCGAGGAGCGCGCCTGTCGGTCCTCCTGTACATGAGCGATTGGACAGAATAGATGTCCACACGATCCGTGGTTCCGCCCCTGGGTCTGCCCCGGTTGTGGTGGAACTCGGCCCTGAAGGTCGTCTCGGTAGTCGTTCATCGGAGGAGGTTCGGCCGTGATCCCTGGGTCGAGTAAGCGCATGGCCGTATGGTTGCCGATCTGTCTCTGGGCGGGCGGAGCGTTGCTGCTCTCGGGGTGCCAGACACCTGCTCCGGATTTGCACCAGCAACTGGTGCGTGGCAGTGCCGCCCCTGACGAAGCGACCGAAAACACCCCGTCGGGCTGGTGGCCCAACTGGGGACGTTTCTGGGATTCTTGGTTTGGTGGCCAACCATCAGGGGCATCTTCGCCTGCTAAGGCCATGAGCAAGCCTCACTTGGTGCGACCGGAAGATGTCACGCCCGCTACTGCCTGGAACGTCCTGCAACAGCTGCGCAACGAAGTGCAAAACGATCTTGCTAACACTCAGGATTAAACCCGCGCCTGTTGTTCCCCTGAGTGAACGGAACGTGATGGTTCTCAGTCCCACGCATCAAGAAGACCAACAGTCATGAGCTTGTTCCCGCCACCGATTCTTGTGCCAGGCGTTGGGCTAATTGGGCTTCGATTTCGCATTCGCGCACCAACTCCACGTCCCGTTTGCCGCGTTCAAACCAATAAACCGCCAACTCCCCGACATACTCGCCCGGTGCCAAGCGCAGGGCCTGCCGGCTGCGTACCGCTTTCCGATACCATTTTTCGAGGCAATCGGCACATGTTAGCCCGTAAGTCTTTAGTTCCCTAGTAAAACCGTCGCTCCATTCCGCCGCGAGCTTGTAAACGGCGGGCCGGCCGCAGCCTGGTTCATAGCACAGCACCGGATAAGGCGGCATAGGCATGGCCCTTTCCCTCTTGCATGGTTTAGGCATTTTGCTCAGCGCTCAGCCGTGCGTAGCGTTGCAGGGCGGAATCGACGATGGCTCCGATCAATTGTTCGTATGACCAGCCGTTCAGCCGCGCCAAAATGACGAGGTCGCTATCTTCGGGGTTCAAGCCGGGTAACGGATTGGCTTCCAGGAAATGAGGTACGCCGTCTCGCAAGCGGAAGTCCAAACGACATATATCGCGACACCCCAGTGCGACAAACGCCTGTAATGCCGCTTCTTCGACCCGATTTAATACGGGCGCGGGG
>BEIM01000025.1 GCA_002898995.1 bacterium HR36 | reverse complement strand
AACGCCGCTTTACGAAGGCACCTCGGCGATGAAAAGCTGTTGCAGTTTTACGTAAGCCGCCTGCACGGTCGTACTGGGGAGCGGCAGTATGCCATGATGCAACTGGTGCGGGCCGGCGAGCGGGCGGTGCCATACCTGATACAGGTGCTGAGCGACCCGCAACAAAAGCAGGTTCACGATAATGTGATTACTGTGCTGCGCTCTATGCGGGGTGAGGCGGTCGCTCCCTTGCTGGTGGTGCTGGCCGATGCGCCTTCTGCCAGCTTGCGGATGGTCGCGTTTCACGTGGTGCTCGAAGAGCGGGATCCACGTTTGATACCGTATTTATGGCTGGCCGAGGCGAATCCTAACGAAACTCCTGTTCTGCGTCGCGAAGCCCGGCGAGCACTAGCCTCGCTGTTGCACCGCTCCGTGTCCCCGACCGAGAGCCAAGCGCCGCTTGGGGATTGGCGCGTGGAGCTACTCCGCGAAGCCGAAAACTACTACCATCATCGCCAGCCGCTTCCCCCCGGCGAAACCGTGCGTTGGTGGCGCTGGGAACCCGGCAAAGGGTTGGTAGCCCAGAGTGTCAGCCGCCGCGATTACGAAGTTCTTGCCGGCACTTACTGGCTGAGAAAAATCCTCGACATTGCCCCAGACTATCGCCCCGCCCAGGTGCTGCTGACGAGCTTTCTTTTGGAGCGGGCCATAGAAGTTAGCGGCTGGGACAAACCATTGTCAGCTACCTCGCCGCAGCTAGTTAGCACCCTCAGTGTCAGCGGCGGACGATTGCTTGAAGAAACTCTAGGGCGGGCTTTGCACGAACGGAAAACAGCCACCGCTTTTGCCGCGCTACAAGTGCTAGCAGAGGTGCGCGATGCACGCTTGGTGTATTCTGGGGATCCTTCCGCGCCACCGTTGATCAGAGCTTTAAGTTACCCGGATCCGCGCGTACGCTGGCAGGCTGCTAATACTATCCTGCAGACTCCGCTTCCGTCAGCGTTCCGCGGCAGCAGTCAGGTGGTGCAAATCCTGGCACGCGCTGTCACCCTCCGCGACAACCCGCGGGTCGTGCTGGCTCTGGTGGATGCTATTCAGACCAGACAGGCGGCCGAGCGTTTCCGTGCCCTGGGCTATGAACCCGTGACAGTTGCTTCTGGCCGAGCAGCGCTGCGCGAGGTAGCCAATGAACATACCGATCTCTTAGTACTGGACATGCGCCTCTCCGACTTTCCGCTCGACTACCACATCAGCTTGCTGCGGCAAAGCCCAGAAGGAGGCTATCTCCCCATTGTGCTTTGGGGGACAGAAGAATCGCAATCGGAAGCCCGACGTCTCGCGGCGCGCTTTCCGTTCGTTACCTTAGCCGTGCCTTTCCCAATGAGCGAAGCGATGTTCCAGCACATCGTTCAAAGTGCCGCAGTACCTCATGGCCCCCCGCTGTCCCAGGCTCAACGTCAGGCCATGCGTCAGGAGGCCCTCAATTGGTTGCTGCGCATTGCTCGGGGCGAGTTGCCGCATTATCCCATGGCGCCAGCCTATCCCGCCTTGTTGGCCGCACTTCAGGACGATACTCTGGCACCTTCGGCCGCAGCCATCTTGGCTCATGTGCGTGGCCGACTCGCACAGGAGGCGTTGGCCAAAGCTATGCTCGCCGCACAGCGTCCCGACGCCGTGCAGATTGCCATTGCTCAAGCGTTCTACCATCACGTGCAAGCTAACACCTATCTGCTCGGCGATGAACACTTGCAGCAAATTCGTGGGCTAGCACAAAAACCCGTTCCTGCGCCTGTGCGGGACATAATTGTCCGGCTCCTGCAGCAACTTTCGCCCTCTCCCACGGCCACCAGCCAGCTTCTCCAGCGACTTCCTGTCCCGACCGCGCCGCCAGCAAAGCCCTAACCCTTCGGGTCACTGGTCAGCCCTAAGCAACACGAGCTTTCTTCAACCATCCGTAGGTTCAATAGGCGGCCAGAAGAGGTGCTATGTGCCCGAGATTCGGCAGGCGAATAGCGTTGGCGCAGCACTGTGCCCTCTTCGATCCCGACGCTTGGCTCACGTCAGCTGCTCCCTGTGTGCCAACGATACACATTGTTTTCCAGGCTTACTCGCGGCCAATGCTCGTACCTTAGCGGGCTATCTTGCCACGTGCAAGTCAAAATCGTTTTCGCCTAGCGCGAGCGACGGAGACGATGTTAGCAGAAACGTTGCGGCGGCATGCACGCCTAGGCCAAGCAGCGCCGTGACCGCTCTGGCTAGGAAAGGGCCTACTTTTACCAGCCATGGGTGCTGGCGAGGTCGCGGAGTAAGGCAGCGAGACTGGGTTCAACCCAATCGAGTACGGCTCGTGGCCAGACCCCCAGGAGTATAGCCAGAACGACGATCGGCAGTGCGCACAAGAATTCGCGGAAAGTGATCTCGGGCAAATCGGGACTGGGTGGGCGATGGCCGAGATAAACGCGCTGCAATGTCCACAAAATGTAGCCTGCGGTGATGATCACGGTAGCCGCTGCCAGAATGGCAAAGATTTTGCCCGCCCATTCGCTTCCTGGTGGAGTAAAATTCCAAGTGCCCAAAACAGTGAAGAATTCGCCAGGAAAACCGCACAGGCCTGGCAGCCCCATGGCTGCGAAAAAGATGATCACACTAAGTCCCGTGTACAAAGGCATGGCGTTGGCTAGGCCCCCCATGCGATGCAAATCGCGGTGGTGCAAGCGGTCGTAAATCACACCAACCATGAAAAACATTCCCGGCGAACTCAGCCCGTGCGCCAGCATCTGAAACATCGCCCCATTTATTCCCCAGTTCCAGAATTGCGACCGCTCCATGCTTGTCCAGATAGCGATCCCGAGTTGCACGTACCCCATGTGGCTAATAGAGCTATAGGCGACGAGTTTTTTGAAATCGGTCTGGGCCATCGCGGCGAATGCGCCGTACACGATACTAATCACGCCGAACAGTGCAATCCACCAGGCCAGCGCGTACGCGGCCCACGGGCAAATAGGATAGGCGATCCGCAGAAACCCATAACCGCCCATCTTGAGCAAAATACCTGCCAGGATCATACTGATCGGCGTCGGCGCCTCGACGTGGGCATCAGGTAACCAAGTGTGGAAGGGCACCATCGGCAGCTTGATGGCGAAGCCGATAAACAGCAACACGAACATAATGAACTGGAAAGTCGGCGAGAAAATCTGGTGACGTTCTTTGAGTTGGGCGATGGTGGTGCGGTGTTGACGGGCTTGCTCGATGCGCTGGGAATCCCGGCTGGCTAACACCTCTTCGTATTGCCGCTCGGCTTGCTGATAATCCCATTCCAGGCGTGCCGATTCGCGCCCGACTTTGTGCAGCAGCAAAATATCGAAGGTGTGCAGCGCGGTTTCGCCAGAGCCGTGGCGCTGACGGACAGCTTGCTCGAGTGCCTGGGCTTCACGGCGCAACTCCTCGCTTGGGGTCTGCTGTGCCCGTTGCTCCAGCCAATCCCGCAACGGGGTCAGATCAGCAAAGTAAAAAGCGATCATGGCGATGAGGATCAACACGCTTCCCAACAACGTGAACAGGAAAAACTTGATGGCGGCATATTCCCGGCGCGGCCCACCCCACAGCCCGATCAGAAAATACATGGGCAGCAGCATTACCTCCCAGAACACGTAAAAGAGGAAAAAGTCCAACGCCAAAAAAGTGCCCATCATTCCCGTTTCCAAGATGAGGAATAGAATCAGATAGCCGCGCACTGCATTTTCAATGTTCCAACTGGCGCCTATAGCCAAAACGCAAATCAGCGCCGTCAAGACCACCAGGGGCACGCTGATGCCGTCTGCTCCCAGGAAGTACTCAATGTTGAATCGGGCGATCCAGGGTCGGCGCGCTACCAAATCCGTGTCGAGATGGCCGCGTGCCGATTCCCGGATTCTGGCGATGTCCGCCCGCGCCGCTAGTGTATGCCCCGTTTGATCCGTGAGGCGGTACGTGTCGAGGAGCTGGTACCAGTCCACCAGTAAGAAGACGCTGAGCAACAACGTGATCACCGTGCCCGCCAGAGCGGTGATGCGCATCCAGTTTTTCTGCCCTTTGGGGATAAAGAGCAATAGGAGAGCGAAGAGCGAGGGGACAAAGATAATCCCGCTCATCAGCCACAGGTCGTATTCGAAATAGCGGAAGGTGTCGTAGGGCATGGCGTTCCTTTCTCACTGCGTGGAGCGGAGGACTGAAATCCTTTGCGATGGCCAGGGTTGCCTGGAAGAAGCGAATCTTTCTGGATGGGGATTTGTGAAGCCGACCGAAGTCATGCGCATCCGCAGCACCAAAGCGTATGCACAAAGCAGGTGGCCGGCGGGGTTATCCCACCAGGGCCAAAATGTAAGAGACTAGCGCAAAGATGCCGACCGCTGCCAGCGCCAAAAAGAGCACATAGTTGCGGAGCAGTCCGGTTTGGACGTGGCGGAGCCAGGCCGCGACGGCGTAGATGATATCTGCGGTGAGGTTGACCAGTCCATCAATAATGCCGAGGTCGAATTTACCGTCCCACTGGGAGATTTTGACGGTAGCACGCGCGCTGCCGTCTACCAGGCCGTCAATTACATACAAGTCGAACCACCGGCAGATGCGCGCCAAGACCATCGCCGGTCGTACTGCGATCCAGCGATACACCGCATCGAAGTGCCATTTCTCCCACAGGAACGTGTACACGCGAGCGAATTGTTGCTGGGTCGCCTCGGGATCGAGATAGCCCCAATAGTACACGGTCGTTGCCAGGAGGAAGCCAATGCCGGCCGAAAGCAACGCCAGCAGGCCTGCGAGCGTGTGGGGATCGGGCAGTTGAATTTCCGGAAAGGCTTCGGGTTGCTCCGCGTACTTGCGCACAGGGGCCAAGTAGGCATCCTGCAAAGGGTTGTCGGCGTCAGGATGGAGGTAAATGGGCATTTCATGGTCAAGGTAATGTTCCAGGGCGCTGGCGTGCGGATCCCAAGGCGGCCAACCCCACGCCACTACCACGCTGAACAAGGCCAGCACAATCAGAGGTAATGTCATCACCCAGGGTGATTCGTGAGCATGTTCGTAAACGTGTTCATCGCGGGGCTTACCCGTGAAAGTCAGGTACCACAGACGGAACATGTAAAACGCGGTCATGGCCACCGTAATCAGCGGCAATAGGAACAGCAGGATATGTTGCGGATGGTGGACGACGAAAGCAAGAGCACTCACCATAATCGCGTCTTTGCTGTACCAACCGCTGAACAACGGCGCGCCTGCAATAGCCAACACGCCCGCAAGCATGGTCACGGCGGTGATTTTCATTTTCTCGTACAAGCCGCCCATCTTCATCATGTCCTGCTCGTGATGGCAGCCGTGAATGACACTTCCCGAACCCAAAAACAGCAACGCTTTGAAAAAGGCGTGGGTCAGAAGATGGAACAAGCCTGCAATCCATCCGCCCACCCCCAGCGCCAGCATCATGAACCCGAGCTGGCTCACGGTTGAGTAAGCGAGCACCCGCTTGATGTCGGTTTGCACCAAAGCAATGCTGGCGGCGATAAACAGGGTCACCGCCCCGGTGTAAGCGATGACTAGCAAGACTTCGGGCGCAAAAAGCGGAAATGCACGGCCTACGAGGTAAACGCCAGCGGCCACCATCGTAGCGGCATGGATCAAGGCACTGACCGGTGTGGGCCCCTCCATCGCGTCGGGTAGCCAGACATGCAACGGAAACTGCGCGGATTTGCCAACACATCCCAGAAACACGCCAATCCCTGCTAGCACCAGCGCCCAATACGGCATGACGCTCAAACCCATGTTAGTTGGCGCGGAGCTGGCAGCGATAGCTGTCTCCTCCGTCAAATCCTCGCCGTGAAAATGCCCGCCGAACACCAAAACCCAACCACCGTTTTCGGCCAAGCGATAGCGCGTATCGGCAACTTCGGCAGCTGGCTTTATCGGCGCGACGCGGACGAAATTGCCGAAGTATTTGTCAAGTTGGCCAGGTAAGGGATCACCATGCGTATCCTTGTTCGGCATGCGAAGTCGGCTGAAAAGCCCAGGCTCCAGTTCGCGCACCATTTCCCCTTTGGCATTGCGCTGCAAACGCACCGTGTCGGGCAAAGTAAGCGTACCGCAATATGTCCACAATATAGCCGAACCAATGATGAAGCCAGCATCGCCCACGCGGTTGGTGATAAACGCCTTATTCGCAGCGTTCGAAGCACTTGAGCGTTCGTAATAATAGCCGATCAACAAATACGAACAAATGCCCACCAATTCCCAGCTGATGAAGATTTGGAACAGGTTGTCGGCCAGCACCAAATTGAGCATGGAGAAACAGAATAGGGACATGTAGGTAAAGAACCGCGGATAGCGACCGGCCCGCACGGCGTATGCCTGGTGATCTTCCACCTGGGGTTGGAGCTCCTCAGCCATGTAGCCAGTCGAAAAAATGTGAATGAGCGTGGCCACCAGAGTAATCATGAGGAACATGATCACGGTCAGGCCATCCACATAGAACCCCAATCGTAACGCAGTAGCCTGGCCAGACTCGCCAGAGCTCGTCTGCGCCCAGACCAAGCCGCCTTGCCACGGGGGTTCGGCAGGGTCGCGCTCGAGCAAAGAGCTGTACTCGTGACCATGGTTATGTTCGCGCCGCGCTCCGTGGGTATGAGACGCACCTCTATGTTCTTCCTGAGACGCCGGTTTGGCCTCGCTGGAATGCGAGTGTCCAAACAGACCGCTATGCGGTAAGTAGTAGGCAGCGCCGATAGCGCTGAGGATAAACGCGCCGCCAATCGCGGCTGTGGCGATCCAGCCTGCAACTCGCCCCCAATGTTTGCCGCCGATCAGCAACAGGATAAAGGAAATTAGCGGCAGGAGTGTCGCTGCCACAAAGAGCCAGCCGGGATTCTCGAGCATCGCGCGTTACCCCTTCAGTTCCTCGGCACTGTCCACGTCCACGGTGAGGTAGTTGTTGTAAAAATTGAGAACGATGGCTAAGGCAATAGCCGCCTCCGCTGCCGCCAGCACAATGGTAAACAGAGCGAAAACTTGCCCTTCGACACGAAACGCCTCATGGAAGCGGGCGAACGCAGCGAAATTGACGCTGGCGCCGTTGAGCACCAGTTCCACACCCATCAGTACGCCAATCGCATTGCGTTTAATGGCCATGCACACCACCCCACACACAAACAGCACGGCACCAATCAGCAGATACTGTGTCAAGCCGACGCTGGCCATGATCCACTCCTTAAGTCTGTCTGCAATCTCCGCTCTCATTGCGAAGCCGCCACTACGCGCTTGCGCTTCGCTCGCGCGAGGTAGGCAGCTCCAATGAGCACCACCAGCAAATGCACCGAAACAATTTCAAAAGGCAGCAAATACGCGGATGCCTGCCGACTGGGTGGCGGCTGGAGTTTGCCCGTTTGCTTCTCGGCAGCCCGTGGCTTTCCTGGTACCCCAGGCAATGCGGAGACAGGCTGTACCGAAGTGTCGCCCAGCAAACCGCGTCCCAGTTGTTCCGTGTGGTACATCTGCTTGGGGTCATCCGGTAAGGCGGCTTCGGGCAGCTTCGACCAATCTGCAAACATCCAGCTGACGGCAATCAGGCCATAAAGCAAGAGCCCGACAATGATGGCTATCGCCCATTCGCCGGCACCGGCCCGCAGTTGGATAAATGGGCCTGTCGCAGTGAGCATAACGCCAAATATCACGAGGACCAGTGTGCCGCCCACGTAAACGAACAATTGCGTTGCTCCTAAGAAATCCAGCCCCAATAGGAAAAACAGTCCTGCTGTTCCAGCCAGCGTAAATAATAGCCAGATGGCGCAGCGAACAATGTGCTGCGTTACTACCACCATCACTGCACAGAGGGCTGTCATCAGCCCGACGATCCAGAATAAGATGTCGCCCAGGCTCATAGCGTGATAAACTCCAATAGGGAGCAGCTCGAAAGGTTTTGCGTCATCGCCGCACTCCCTTTAGCGAGGTGCCGCCGGGAAAGCGGGTGGGTTGCGGAAAGGCAGTTTAACCCAGCCAGGTAAGAGACTGTGCCAGACCAAGGGCAACAAGCTGGCACCCAGAAGCAAGGTGCAAGCAATCGGCAGCAGATATTTCAAACACGTGGTCATCACCTGATCGATCCGCAACCGAGGCAGCGTCCAGCGCACCCACATCATGACGAACACCAGAATCCAGCACTTGGCAATAAAAACAGCAACGCTGACGAGGACGTAAAGCACCCACAGGTTCTCGTACATCCAATCGCTGACGGCCGCAGGCACCAAGCCCGTATGCCAGCCGCCCAGAAACAATGTGGTGGCGATGCCGCTGACAGCAAACATCGAACCATACTCCGCCATGAAAAAGAAGGACCAGCGAAGCCCGCTATACTCCGTGTGGAAACCGGCTACCAGTTCGCTTTCGGCTTCGGCTAGATCGAAAGGTGCACGCTTACAGCTGGCGGTGGCGCAGGTGAAATATGTCCAGAAGGCCAGGAACGTGAACGGGTCGTGGAAAAGATACCAGTTCCAGAACAATCCCGCCTGCTGCTGGGAAATCACATTGAGATTGAGCGTGCCGGCGACCAAGACGGGAATCAACACACAAAGAGCCATGGGCACTTCGTAACTAACGACCTGAGCCGCCTCCCGCATCCCGCCAAACAACGCCCACTTACTTCCCGAGCCATACCCTGCGAGAATCACGCCAAAGACTTCGGTGGCCATCACCGCCAGCATGAAGAATAGGGCGATATTCATCTGCAAGGCGACTACGTCCCTGCTAAAGGGCAACGCCAAATATGCCAGGAACGAGCCAGTAAAGGCCAGATACGGCCCCAACCGAAATAGAAATTGATCGGCGTTGGCCGGGATGATGTCCTCTTTCGCGAGCAGTTTGATGCCGTCTGCGATGGTTTGCAGCCAGCCAAACTTTCCGCCTGCACGCGTTGGCCCGAGACGGTCCTGAATGCGCCCCGCGACCTTTCGCTCCAGCCAGATAAAGAATATCGCCGACAGTGCGACGAAAGTCACCAGCACAATCGCCGCAATCGTCAGGATCATCACAGCTGTCCCTGCGGTCATGAGTTTACTCGGCCTTTTTCTTGGCGTCTCTTTGTCTGGGTGACGCTATCAGCGCATTGGTAGCTCAGAGCTAGCACGACTGACAGCAACCCGGCCGCTGCGGCGTGGGCTGCCGATTCCTTTCAGCGAAATTTCTCGATTGGCCGTTACTGTATCGGCGAAGCTGGTTCTTGGCCAGAAGCACCCCCAACGGTGTGGACTGCGGAACTTTTGGTCGGCGCGCCGCTCTAAAATATTGCAACCCGCATTGAAACTTTCGGCAGGCCACAGGTATGCAGCACAAAGTGTCGAAACTTATTCTTGCAGTCACGCTGGCGGGTATGCTCAGCGGTTGCGGTAGCAAACCGGGGCACGGTGATCTCCAAGCGCACCACCAGGAGCATACCTCCATTCGAGGCCCATCCTTTGCGGCAGCTGACCCACAATCGCTACCGTTAGGTAAAAGCCCATTACCTGCCACTGCCGCTGCCAACGCCAGAACCAGGTCTGCTGCTTCCCAGGCTGCGAAGAAGCCGAAAAAGGTCCAGGCTAACCCTAATCCGTCGGCGATTTCATGGTTGCCCGACTATGCCCAGGCCCGCCAGCAGGCGCAGCATACGGGCAAGCCGATCTTCGCTGTCTTCCGGTGAGAGCGGTGAGCGGATTGCACCGCTTTTGACGAACAGGTGGTTCGTCCTGCTGACCCGGAACTTGTGGAATTGATGGAGCAGTTTATCTGCGTCCGTATTCTGCAGATGAACGGCGTGGATATTGGCCTGTTTCAGTTTGACTACGACTTGACCTGGGCGGCATTTTTCTTGAACGCCCAAGAGCACATCTATAGCCGCTATGGCGGACGGGATGCCGAGGATGCAGAGAGACGGATGTCGCTGGCAGGGTTGAAATATACCATGCGTTTGGTGCTGGCGGCACACCGAAGCGGGGAAGGGAATGCTCCGATGCAAGAGCGGCCGATACTGCCTGTAGAGAAAGCGTTTCCCGTCAAAGGCAAAGGTTGTCTGCATTGCCATCAGGTTTATGAAGGTTTGCGGAAAGAAGCGCGTCGCCAGGGAACATTTCGGGTGGAAATGCTGTGGGTGTATCCGTTGCCCGAGAACATCGGGCTGGTGCTGGAAATAGATGCGGGGAATCGCGTGCAGCGGGTGTTACCACGCAGCCCAGCGGAGCAGGCGGGATTGCAGGCCGGAGATATCCTGGTACGAATCCACGGGGTTCCCATTCGGTCGCAGGCAGACTGCATGTATGCGTTGCACCTTGCCCCGCAACAGGGGGAGCTGACCTTGCAATTCCAACGTGGCCAGCAACTGCGCAAAGCTGTGCTGTGTTTGCCATACGGATGGAAGAAGTCCGACTATTCCTGGCGCCCCTCCATGCGCAAGGAAAAACAGTATTAGCAAACCCGGTCTTGCTCGCTTCGCGCATGGCCCAACTGGCATGAGGATTGTGACGCTCAGCGGCTTAGCCCATTCAGCCGAAGTGTACTCACGTCGCTGCCATCGCCGAAACCTGTGCAGCGACAATCGCTGCGACTCGCTCATAGCGCGGGATGGTTGGCTGAGGGGGCGAGGAAAACGCAAGGAGGCGAGGGCCAGCAGGCGCCCAGGAATGCACACCTGCGCGGTACCCGGCCAGAATGGATTTATCGTTGCCGGCCGGTCGCAGAAGGTTGTAGGATTTCGGGAGGAATTGGGGGCCGGTGGCGCGGTATGGCAGCGCGGAAATCCCCAAGGCTCGGCCAATAGGTGCGTTTTGCCAAGTCCACTTCCGCCACCGCAACCGTGCCCCACTGCGTTGCTTGGGCGAGAACGTCGCCGCTGCGGTCGAAAACCGCGGAAATCATCCAGTTCCGCGACACCTCTTCGTAAGTGCTGCTGACGAGAAAGACGTGATTCTCGCAAGCACGGGCGCGGGCTAGCAGCGGATTACAGCCCCAGACTGGCCAGGCGATAATTTCAGCACCCCGGTTAGCCAGTTCGCGAGCCACTTCGGGAAAAAATCCATCATAGCAGACCATCATGGCAATGCGGCCAAGAGGGGTATCGAAAACTGGAAAGTCGTTTCCTGGTGCCAAGCCGGCCTCAATCTCGCTGCGGGGCAGGCAGACCTTGCGGTATTTGCCGACGAGCTGGCCTTGGGGACTGTACAGCGCTGCCACGTTGTACACACAGTGCCCATCCCGTTCTACCAAACCAGCCACAATGTACAGGTGGTGCCGCTGCGCGGCCTGGGCGAAATAACTACTGCACGGGCCACCAGGAATTGCTTCCGCTACCTCCGCGAAAGACTTGCCCAGCCCGACATAGGGAATCACCTCACCCAAGACGACGAGGTCAGCTTTTTTCCTGGCGGCCTCGGCGATCAATGGCTCGTACATGCGGCAATTATCCAGTGGCGTCTTGCCGCCAGACGGTCGGAAATGTGCCGTGGCTAATCGTACTGGGCGAGGCTGAGGTGGAGTGGTTTTGTCCCAGCGCATGTCTTTGTAAACCACGCGGCCACCTGGCGCCCAGCGCAGATGCAAACGCACCACGGCGCACTCCGCCTCACCCGGGGCTCGATAAACCCCGTGCATCGTGCGGAACTGGTCAGAATCCTCTGGCACATCAGGCCTCAGCTGCGGAAACTCGCTCTCCGCCATCGGTGTGAAACCGCTTAAGTAGCCACTCACCACTGGCTCATCGGTGCGTACCTTTCGCCCAGCATGATCGCGCCAGTGAATCTCGACGACGACGCTGCGCCGTTCCAAAGGGACGTTTTGGCACCGATACTTGCAGGAAAACTCATACCATTGCCCACCGTTTACAGGAAAAGTCTTCTCCCAAAAACCATCCAGGCCCGATCGGCGATCGTGTTCGATATACAAGTGTAAAGCGCCCTGATTATCACGTTCGCTTGCGAAAGCTGGCTGGAGCTCCGGGCGCAGCGCCTTGGGCAACCAGCCCGCCTCGACACCAAAACGCACTCGCTCTGCAGCGAACTTTGACGCTAGACCTGCGGCCGATTGCTGGGTTAGCGGCCTGTGTTCCTGGGCAACCAGGGAGACGCTGGCCCAGTGTTCGCTGCTGCCGGGGAGAAAATAAGTCAGCTCTCTGGCAAAGAAGACTCCCGCCAAGGTAACCGCCAGCGTGGCAGTCAAGGTAGTCGGCACCCAGCGTGCGGGGCACATTCGACGTCTCCTTCAGGAAGGATGGTGGTCTGTTAGGCCAAGGCGTTCAGCTTCGTCAAGGGCCTGGTTGCACAGTTTGTCGGCCTGGCGGTTTTGTTTACGTGGCACATGAGTCAGGCGAACTTCCTCGAATTGGCGCACCAGCTCTTGTGCCTGCTCATACAGTTGACGTAGCTTCGGGTCGCGTACTTGATAGACGCCAGTCATCTGCCTGACCAGCAATTCACTATCGCTGAAAATGTGGAGCCGGCGCGCTCCCATCTGCGCAGCGCGGCGCAGGGCGTGCAACAAAGCCAGGTACTCCGCGACGTTGTTCGTGGTCTTACCGACAAACTGTTTTTCCTCCAGGAGCAGCTGCCCATCTTGAAGAAAGACGGCCGCGAATGCTGCAGGGCCTGGGTTACCGCGTGCCGCTCCATCAATGTGAATGGTCAAGGTCATGGTCGCTGCGCAGCGCTCGAAATTTCCTGAGCGTAACTAGGTTCGTGTGGGTTCCCCTGCTCCCGTTTGCGGAAGCACGCCCAGAGTTATTGTGGCAAAAAACGGAAAAAAGTGCCACTTTTAGAGAAAGCCCCCTTGTAATTTTCCGCTGGCTGATTATGATTCGCGGCAAGAAGCACCGCCGCGCATGCCTCGCGGGAGCAGCTGGAAAGCTGCGGGCATCGTGGGCGAGAAATTCGGGGTCTCCGGAGGCCTAAACTGTATGAACGAGCTGGAGCAGACGGCTGCGCTGCCCAACAATGTGTCTTCCGAAACGTTACCTGCTGACGAAGAAGAACCTCCCAGTCATTCGCGCCGCTGGCCCGTTTGGCGTGATGTTCCCAACGAACTCTGGGACGACTGGCGCTGGCAATCCCAGCATGCCGTACGTACCGTCCGTCAACTGTGTCAGTATCTCCCATTCAGCCGCGAAGAACTCGAGGGGCTCAAACGGCTGGAGAAGGACTACAAGCTCGCCATCCCACCATATTACCTATCGCTGATCAATCCTGAGGACCCGAAGGATCCTATTCGCTTGCAAGCGGTGCCCTCGGTTCTGGAGCTGGAAAATCGTTCGGGCTATGAGTTGGAGGACCCGCTGGAAGAAGAGAAGGACATGCCCGTGCCCGGTCTGACGCACCGCTACCCTGACCGCGTGCTGCTGGCGATTACGCATGTCTGCACCATGTACTGTCGGTTCTGCACCCGCAAACGCAAAACCCTGGTCCGCGGAGGCTGGGAAGCGATCTCGGCTGCCGACCGTCAGATGATCGAATACATTCGGCAGCATCGCGAGGTGCGCGACGTAATTATTTCCGGCGGTGACCCGCTCACCCTGCCGCCGGCGCGGTTGAAATTCTTCCTCGACGAGCTCAAGGCCATTCGCCACGTGGATGTTATCCGCATCGGCACCCGTGTGCCCGTTACCTTGCCCCAACGCCTCTACGACCAGGAACTGATTGACCTGTTGGCCTCGGCCGAGAAAGTCTGGATCCAAACGCATTTCAATCATCCCCGCGAGGTGACTCCCGAAGCCGCCCGCGTCTGTAAAGCCCTGCTACGCGCGGGCATGCCCGTCAACAATCACACCGTCTTGCTCAAAGGTGTCAATGACTCGCTGGAGACCATGCGGCAACTGATGCGGGCTTTGCTCCGTATCAAGGTCAGGCCGTATTACTTGTTCCATTGTGACCCGGTTATTGGCGCTGGGCATTTCCGCACGAGCATCTGGAAAGGGTTGGAGATCATGGAAGGTTTGCGCGGGCACTTATCGGGGTTGGGGATTCCGACGTACGTGGTGGACGGCCCTCATGGTGCTGGCAAAATCCCCCTAATGCCTAACTACCTGGTATCGGCCTCCGATGATGCAGTAATTTTGCGGAACTATGAAGGGATGCTCATCCGTTACCAGGCCGAAGATAAACCCCTGACCATTAGCTGCACGCGGACCTTAGGGGTAAGCGCTCTGCTGCAGGGCGATCGCACGGCCTTAATTCCAGAAGGTACGGAACGCATGCGTCGCCGCGCCGCCATCGCCCAGAACCGACTGCAACAGCTCCTCTTCAGCGAAACGGAAAGAGTCGGCACGGAATGTGGCGGACAGTCCGCAGCGCCCGTGATTCCCGGAGGAACCAAGGAAGCGGC
This sequence comes from bacterium HR36, assembly GCA_002898995.1. Classification (GTDB taxonomy): domain Bacteria; phylum Planctomycetota; class Planctomycetia; order Gemmatales; family HRBIN36; genus HRBIN36. Next base: position 979 of record BEIM01000025.1, on the reverse strand, counting down.
CTCGGCTAATCCTAGCGCCCTGCCCATTCCGGCGGATGTCGGTCACTCTTTGACATCTGGGCGTTCTCGTCGCCGGCGCACTCGCCCCGTTACTCCGCAAGTTGTCGCGCCATGAGAATCGGCATCACCTTCGACCTGAAGAGTCCGGATGCCCACGGCGAACTGCCCGACGATTGGCAGGAAGAATTCGATTCGCCTCACACGATTCAGGCCATTGCCGAGGCCCTGCGTCAGCAGGGGCACGAACCGGTCTTATTGGGAGATGGCCGCAGGCTGATCGAGCACCTCCTCACCGACCCACCAGACCTCGTGTTTAACTTCGCCGAAGGGGAAGGCGTATCGCGGTGCCGCGAAGCCCGTGTGCCAGCTGTGCTGGAGATGCTTGGGATTCCGTACACCGGTTCGGATCCGTTATGCCTAGCGGCGACCCTGGACAAAGATGTTGCCCGCCGGCTTGTTGCTTCCCACGGTGTCGCCGTCGCCCCAGGTTTCCTGGTCATGCCCGAGGACGAGGCGTCGCGCCTCCGCACGTCCTGCTCGTTCCCAGAAGCCCCCTCCGTCCAAGCCGGCCCGCGTCTACCTAGCACAGCCACAGAGTTATTAGCACCTTGGTCAGATGCCGTTGCCAGCTTGCGACCTGGCCAGACCTTGGCCCAACTCGAAACCGTCCTAGCAACCCAGGGCTTATCTTTCCCGCTGATCGTCAAGCCTGCCTGGGAAGGTTCTAGCAAGGGAATTCGCCAGGCTTCGCTGGTGCATGACCTGGAGGCTTTGCAACGCGCGGTGAGGCAAGTTCACCGTGACTATCGCCAACCCGCTCTTGTCGAGTAATATATCGCCGGTGAAGAGCTGACCGTGGGCGTTCTCGGAAATTTCCCGCCGAGAGTTTTAGGGATCATGTGGGTGCGGCCCAGTGTGCCGAGCGCGTATTTCATCTACAGTGTGGAGGTCAAACGCGACTACCGTCGCCGAGTGCATT
>BEIM01000024.1 GCA_002898995.1 bacterium HR36 | reverse complement strand
CCGCTGCAACGCTTCCAGCAATTCCACGACCCCCGGCAGCACTCGCCCAGACATGCGCTGCAGGCAACTCGGTAGCAGCTGCAGGTAAGCTTCCACCAGGCGGTGGAAATTTTCGGGACTGAATGCGATATCATGAGCCTCGAGCAGGTCGCGCATGATCGCACGGTCGGTGCGCCCACTGAAAGGCACCTCTACAGAAACTGGGCCGACTCCGAATGCTTCCCGTACCGCAGTCAGCATGGCCAATTTGCCCGCACCGCCGCTACGGAGTAATGTCCCGTCTATATCGAAAAAGACCACTGTTTTCATACCCGTGTATTGTACGCTGGCTGCTGATGCGTCAACAGGATTTGGCGTTTCGTTCCTTGAGGAAGGAGCTATGCTGCTGGGCTATAACACCAATGGGCTGAACCAGCTGCCGCTGGAAGATGGCCTCGCCATGCTGGCGGAATTGGGTTATGAAAGCGTGGCGATCACGCTGGATTACGCAGCCCTCGATCCGTTTCAGCGGGAGACTTGGCAGCATCAGGCACCGCGCATTGCTCGGCTCTTGCGACGGCTGAGCTTGCGGTGTGTGCTGGAAACTGGTGGCCGATTCCTCCTTTATCCACGCCGCAAGCACCAGCCCACGCTGCTGCACCCCGACCCGGCTCAGCAACAGCGCCGTCGCTCTCTGCTGGTGCGGGCCGTCGCCCTGGCATCTATCCTGGAAGCGGAGGTGGTCAGCTTTTGGTCGGGAGTCGCAGAAAGCGAAGAAAACGAGAAAGTTTTATGGCAACGTCTAACTACCGCGTGCCGGGAGTTGTGTGAGGTAGCAGCGAAAAACGGAGTGCGGCTGGGTTTCGAGCCTGAGCCGGGCATGTTCATTGACTCGATGCAGCGTTTCGCCGAGCTATTCCAAGCAATCAACCACCCGGTGTTCGGGTTGACTTTGGACATCGGGCATCTGGTTTGCCTAGGCGAGCCCATCGAGGCCACCATTCAAGCCTGGCACAAGGTGTTGTGGAATGTCCATCTGGAAGACATGGTGCCAGGCCGCCACGAACATCTGCCGTTTGGCCAAGGGGAAGTGCCCGTGCCTGAGGTTCTCCGCTGCCTTGCTGCGCATGGCTATCGGGGCGGTGTGCACGTCGAGTTGAGCGGGCACAGCAGCATGGGCATAGCTATGGCGCGTCAGGCCCGCGATTTTCTGCGCCAACATTGGCCGCGCCGCCTTGTATAATGCCAGTGTTTCGTCTGAGGCAAACTGACCGCAGCAGGAATCGAGGGAAGTCGTCCATGTTCAAATACCGCTTACTTACGCCCGGCCCGACGCCGGTGCCCGAAGAAATCTTGCTAGAACTGGCTCGCCCGGTGCCGCACCATCGCACTCCCGAAGCGCGCCAGGTCCTGGCGGAGGTCACAGAGGGCTTGCGCTACGTGTTTCAAACCAAGCACGACGTTATCCCGCTAACTTGTTCGGGGACTGGGGCGATGGAGGCAGCGCTGGTTCACGCTGCTCCTCGGGGTGCCAAGGCGCTCTGTCTAGTGGCTGGCAAATTTGGCGAGCGCTGGCATCATATCTGGCGCACCTTTGGTGTGGAATCAGTGGCGGTCACCGTGCCCCCAGGGCAAGTGGTGACTCCAGCCATGCTGGAAGCGGCCCTACGGCAACACCCCGATACCCAGGCGGTTTGCGCCGTACATTGCGAAACGAGCACCGGCGTCAAGCACGATCTCCAAGCCCTGGGCGAACTTGTAGCTCGCACGAACGCGGTTTTCGTGGTAGATGCGGTCAGCTCCGCCGGCGCCATGGAACTGCGGATGGATGATTGGCAGATTGATTTCTTGGCCACCGGCTCGCAAAAGGCATTGATGCTGCCGCCCGGCCTGGCGTTCGTGGCAGTAAGTGAAAAAGGATGGCAGATGGCTCAACGCCATCAACCACCCACCTTTTACTTCGACCTCAAGAAAGCGCGCCAGAAGATCCGCGAACACGACACCCCGTTCACTCCCGCCCATACTTTACTGCGTGCCCTGTGCAAGAGCCTCGCACGAATCCGCTCCGAGGGAATCGAAGCCATCTGGTCTCGTCATGCACGCCTGGCTTACGCTTGCCGTGCAGGCTTTCGCGCCCTGGGCCTCGAAATATTTGCCTCCGTACCTGCTGAGGGACTCACCGCCGTTCGCGTCCCCGCTCAACTCGACGGTCAGGAATTACTCCGCCACGTCGAAAAACATTACGGGGTGAAACTGGCCGGCGGTCAGGATCAGCTCAAGGGCAAAATCTTCCGCGTGGCTCACATGGGCTACATGGACTTTTTCGACATTTTGGCGGCCATCGCCGCTGTCGAATTGGCTCTCCGCGACTTTGGGCTCGCAATAACCCTGGGGGCTGGCCTTGCCGCTGCCCAACGCGCTTACGCCGAATTCTCTCACCCTTGAGGCCAGCCCGTCCGCCTCCTCGAAGCACGTTTTCCGTACATGAATGTGTGCTAACTCCAACCCAAGTGCCGATAAGCAGGAATGCACTAGTTGTCCAGCCAGATAAATGACGACCAAGATGTTTCGCAGTGAGCTGCCATTGTCGCGCAAGTGCGTCGCTCGAAAGGGGACTTAGTCACGCCAAGTCGGCTTCGGTAACCAGGCCGGCTGCGTGCAGCACACGAAAGCGCTCCAACGTACGGCGAATACCTACTTCGAGAGGAGTTGGCAAGAGTGGGCCAAAGTCTCGTTGGAAATGCTCATCGGAAAGGCGATAAGCGATAGGTAATTGTCGTTCCCCGTAACTCACTAAATCTGCCGCCTGCGGCGCTACCTCAGTGAGCAACTTATAAAATGTTGGCATATCGGCTAAGACCCCGCGCAGATTATATACCATCGCCTCTTGAGCCGGGCGCTCTAAACACCGGGCGAAAGCCTCGGCGACATCCTCGGCATATTGAAAATCTTGCCAGCCACCGTAACTTATGCGATAGGGCTTGCCCAAAGCAACCGCTAATATTGCCTTGGTCGGTTCACTAGTCATGCCGAAATCTCGCCCCACGCCGTAAACAGTCCACGGTCTAATTCCGATACTCGGCAGCTTATGGTCTAAGTAGTAAGCTCGGGCATTGAACTCGTTGCAAACTTTATAAGCTCCGTAATGCGTGCTAGGACGTAAAGGAGCGGATTCATCTAAGTCACGGTCTGCTTCGTATTGTGCAGGTTCGCCGTAAACTGCGGCGGAGCTAGCGTAAACTAAATTCCGTACTTGCGCAGATAGTTGGCGTGCGGTTTCGAAAATATTTAGTGTACCTACGACATTGACCAACGCTCCGCGGACAGGATCGGTGCGGCAAGAGGGCACTTGGAGAGCTGCCAGGTGGGCGATATGGGTAATGCCTAAGTCGCGGCACACCGATACCAAATGTGCGCCATCAGTGATGTCGCCGGGAACATACTGGGCTTTCGACCATTCGGCTTCGTCCATGACTAGCTGCATGCGGCGACGGTCTTCCCGAAGGTCATAAATATAGACCTCGTAATTCCGCCCTAGCAAGGCTCGGGTCAGCCACGCTCCTATGCAGCCAAACCCACCAGTGATAAGCACTCGCATGCTGGCTAACTCCTATCGGACGGATTCCCGAAGTTGAGCGAGGTAGCGGTCAACGCTGGCGCGTACTTCGGCCGTTGCCTCTTCCGGGCCGGCCCAGCCCAGGGTCTCTGTTACAATTCCCTCTAATTGTTTATAGGTGGCGAAAAAATGCTCGACCTCCTTTAGATAGTGCTGAGGAACATCTTCCAGGCGGCGAATTTCCGCGAATAGAGGATCAGTGTGCGGCACACCAAGAACCTTGTAATCATTGACGCCGCGGTCTTTCATCTTGAATAGTCCAACCACCCGTGCTTCAATCAGGCAGCCGCTGAAGGTTGGTTCGTTCACCATTACCAGAATATCTAGGTAATCACCGTCCTCGGCTAAGGTTTGGGGGATAAAGCCGTAATCGCCTGGATAATGGCTGGATGAATAAAGATAGCGATCCAAACGGATTAAGCCGGTCTTCTTGTCTATCTCGAATTTATTGCGGCGGCCCTTGGGGATCTCCACAATCGCATTGACCACCGAAGGGATGTGCGTTCCTGGGGGCACGTTGCGATAAGCTAATGGATCCATGCCTGGCTCCTCATACGTTGCACGGACAAAGGACACGGGGAGGCACTCAGGCCAGTTATAGCAATAGCGAGGCCGAAGAAGCCGTGGCACCAACTCACAGGTTGGGGGAAATCTGCCGAGGCAATCACCGCTAGGGATCTGCAGGAGTAGAAGCAGTATCGCTTGCGGCAGGTGTTTGCGGTTGGTCGGTGGTCGGAGGAGGCTCTTCGGTTGGCGTGGTCTCGTCCGTGGTCAAGTCTTCGCGGGCTATTTTCGCGGCGCTGACAACACGGTCGCCTTCTTGGACATTGATGAGGCGGACTCCCTGAGTATTTCGGCCAGTGACCCGCACTTCGTGCACGCGAATGCGCGTCAACATGCCCTGCTGAGTTACCAGCATCATCTCATCGCCATCCCGAACGCTGAGGACCGCCACCACGAGGCCGTTACGTTCGGAAGTTTTGATGTCGCGTAAGCCTTTGCCGCCACGGCGCTGTACGCGATAGCGCATGGAAGATCGGTTGCTGGCAGACTCTTCAGATTCGGCGTCGGGGGCTTCGGCAGGTTCTTCATCAGTGGCTTGTTCGGCGGCGGCTGCGCCCTCGTTGGGACCGAACGGCGTGCGTTTGCCGTAGCCATTTTCGCACACCGTAAGCAGGTACCCCTCGGGATCAGCGACGACCATACCGACAACCGCATCCTCGGCCTCGAGGGTGATGCCTTTGACACCACGCGTGTCGCGTCCCATAGGGCGAACGTCCGATTCGGCGAAACGAATGGCCATGCCCTGCCGTGTACTCAACACGACTTCATCGCCCTCTTGGGTCAGCACGGTGCTGATCAAGCTGTCGCCTTGCTCGAGGTGAATGCCGATTATGCCACCGCTTTTCGGGCGGCTGTACGCTTCCAGGGCGGTCTTTTTCACCAGCCCTTGCCGCGTGGCCATCAGCAAGTAGCGATGGGGATCGAAACGCCGCACAGGAATGACGCTGGTGATTTTCTCGTCGGGTTTCAGTGACAAGAGGTTGACAATAGCCCGGCCAGGGGAAGTGCGGCTCAATTGGGGAATGTCGTAGACCTTCAGCCAGTAGACCCGGCCGGTGTTGGTGAAAAACAGGAGGTAGGCGTGCGTGGAGGCGACGAAAAGGTGTTCCAGAAAGTCGTCCTCGTGGGGTTGGGCAGCGGTCACACCTTTGCCGCCACGATGTTGGGCGCGGTAAGTGTTGAGAGGAAGGCGTTTGATATAGCCCTTGTGGCTAATGCTGACGACGTTGAGTTCCTCGGCGATGAGGTCTTCGAGGCGCACCTCGGAGGGCGGGGTTTCGAGGATCTGGGTGCGGCGATCGTCGGCGTAACGATCCCGCAAATCTTCGAGTTCCTTACGAATCACAGCGTGGATGTTGCGCTCATCGCTGAGCAGGCGTTCGTGCTCCACAATCTGCGCGCGCAACTGGGCGTATTCTTGCACGATTGCGTCGCGTTCCAGAGCGGCGAGTTGACCAAGTTGGAGACGGACGATGGCTTCGGCTTGTTCCTCGGACATGTGATAACTTTCACGCACACCGATTTCGCGTTGCAACGCGGTGAAGGCCTCGGTGCCAAGGGCGCGTTCCATTAAGGCCGCGGAAACGGCAAGACCACGCAGACGGTTTTTCGCCTCGGCCCGGCTGGGCGCAGTGCGGCAAATGTCAATCACTTGATCGAGCGAAGCGATGGCAATGAGTTGGCCTTCGAGGATGTGAGCCCGGCGTTTGGCTTCCCGCAGGAGATATTCGGTACGCCGCCGAATCACCCGAACCCGGTGCCGCAGGAACTCTTCCAGAAGGTGCTTGAGATTGAGCAAGCGTGGTCGGCCATCCACCAACGCCAGCAAAATAATACTGTACGTGTCCTGAAGCGGAGTGTACTGGTAAAGCTGATTCAATACGACATTGGGATCGGCTTCGCGTTTGAGGTCGAGGACGATGCGCACGGGCTCGCCGCGGCGTTCACTGCTCTCATCCCGGGGCGCCCCCTGAATGCCTGTGATTTTTTCGTTACGGATGGCCTCGCCAATCGCCTCCATGATGCGGTTGCGAGTTTGCTGGAAAGGAATGTCGGTGATGATAATCTGGGTTCGAGGCCCCTCTTCCTCGATGCGTGCGCGGGCACGAATAACGATTTTGCCACGGCCGGTGCGGTAGCCCTCAGCAATACCCTGGCGCCCACAAATGACGCCGCCCGTGGGAAAATCGGGGCCGGGGATAATCTCCATTAGTTGTTCGACAGTGGTCTGCGGGTCATCAATAAGGCGAATTAACGCATGGCAGACCTCGCGGAGATTGTGCGGGGGGATACTGGTGGCCATTCCCACCGCGATGCCGTCAGAACCGTTGACAATCAGGTTGGGAAACCGGCTGGGCAATACGGTCGGCTCGAGACGACGACCATCGTAATTGGGCACCATGTCCACGGTGTCCTTGTCGAGGTCATCGAGCATTTCCGCAGCGATCGGGGAGAGCCGCGCTTCCGTGTAGCGCATGGCGGCAGGGGGCAACCCCGCCAAGGAACCGAAGTTCCCCTGCTTATCAATAAGCACATGCCGCATATTCCACTCCTGGGCCATGCGCACCAGGGTGGGGTAAATGGCAGCGTCGCCATGGGGGTGATAATTCCCCATGGTTTCGCCGCAGATCTTGGAACACTTGACCCGCGGTGAGTTGGGGGCGAGGTGGAGGTCGTTCATCGCCACCAGGATGCGCCGCTGCGAAGGCTTCAAGCCGTCGCGGACATCCGGCAGGGCTCGGCTCACGATAACGCTCATGGCATAGCTGAGATAGCTCGCCTTGAGCTCATCCTCGATGTTGAGCAAGAGCACTCGGCCGGCGTCCCCTGGCGGCGTCAGCGTGGCGCCATCACCTGGTGGTGTTCCTGTGCCACTCGTGGTGGTGCGTTCGTCTGGCAACGTTCTCCCTCCTGTCGGCTGGTTCCTGCCCTTGGCCTTTATCCCAACAGACCCGCCCCAATAACCAGGCGGTGCTGTGGGAAAGCAAACGCGACGCCGCTGAGGCGTCGCGACATGGATGCTTCGCTGGTTTATTTTACGCATTATCGCCCCAAAAAACCACTGGGGCAATTTGGCTGAAGCAGACCCGCGTGCAGACGGGGGACAGCAATGGGTTGGGGAAAACCACATGGTCGGCGTAACGCCCCTGGTGGCTGATAGGCGTATCGTATTGCCTGACAGGAACGGTGCCAGCACGGGGAGAAGAGGTCATGCTGGAAGTTGCGGGGGTCACAAAAGGGGCGATTCGTAGTCATTACGATGTGGGTACGTTGCTTTATCGGTGGTTCTGGGGCCAGCACATTCATCACGGCTTGTGGCGAGGGGCAGAAACGGAAAAAGCTGCCCAGCTGCAGCTCGTGGACCGCCTGGCAGGGTTAGCAGAGTTGCGCGCTGCAGGGCGTGTTCTGGATGTCGGCTGTGGTATGGGGGCGACCGCGCTCCATCTTTGCTGGCAATATCACTGTCATGTACTGGGAATAACGCTGAGTGGCGTGCAGAGCTGGTGGGCCCGCTGCAACCGCTGGGGATGGAATTTGCCAGGGCAAGTGGAATTCCGCATGGGGGACATTGAGCAACTGGACTGGCCTCCATGCAGCTTCGATGTCGTTTGGAACATCGAATGTACCGAGCATCTGTTTGACAAGGCCGAATTCTTTCGGAAGGCAGCACGGTGGTTGAGTTTGGGTGGGCGATTGGCGATAGCGGCCTGGCTGGCTAGGCCGCGGAGTTCATCAGCTGCAACCCAGCTTTAGCGCGCGATTTGTCGAGCATTTCCCTGCCTCAGCCTCGGCGTGGAGTCTGACTACCGCCAGTGGATAGCAAGTGCGGGGTTGCAATTGCGGGTATATGAGGACATAACCGAGCGGGTATGTCGTACCTGGGAGATTTGCCTGCAACGGGTGCAGCGCAGTTGCTTGGCAAGAATTTTGACACACCTGCCCAGCGCCAAGTTATTCTTGCGCCACCTGACTAGTATGAGGCAGGCCCAGATTCAGGGCGTATTGCGTTACGGGCTATTTGTAGCGGAGCGGCGCTGACCAAGGCGAGGTCTGCGGATCGGGTAACTTGACCACGCGGTGCTACCGACCTAGCCTGAACAAGGAAGCAACGACCTGCGAGCGGTTGGCAAGTTTCAGGGTTAGGGACGGCTGCACGAAAGCAGAACAGCCTCCACCACGCCGAGACGAAGCTGAGCGCAAAGCCGGATGCACCGAGAGATTTCCTACATAGACAGCATGTTCCGCCGGGAAAGCCACGCCGGGCTGTACGCGTTTACGGCCCTGATCGGAGTATTGCTGGGTCTGGCGGTTTGGCCGGAGATAGGGTCGTGGGTAGGGGCGTGGTGGAGTATCCGTTGGCCGCGACTCCCCTCGGGCGTTACGGTGTTGGGGCGACACTTTGATTGGGCGTTGCTGGCAGCTGTGCTTGGCGGAGCGCGAATACTGTATGGCGCCCTGGAAAGTTTGTTAGCGGGGCGTTTCGGAGCGGACTTGGCCCTGGCGATTGCCGTACTAGCTGCTATTTTGATCAACCAACCCTTGGTAGCAGCAGAGGTGGTGTTTATCGGGTTGGTAGGTGAATGTCTGGAAGCGGTCACGTTCCAGCGGACGCAATCCGCATTACAGCGCCTGGCGGAAATCTGTCCCACGATGTGTTTGGTGCTGAGAGATGGGCGAGAGGAACGAGTGCGCGTCGAGGATGTACGAGTTGGGGAGCGTGTGCTGGTTCGCCCGGGAAAGCGTGTGCCGGTGGACGGCGTGGTAGTGGAAGGGCGTTCGGCAGTTGACCAGAGCACATTGACCGGTGAAAGTGTGCCCGTGGACAAAGGGCCAGGCGACGAGGTGTACGCAGGGACATTGAATCAGCACGGCGCACTAGTTGTGGAGGTCAGGCGAGCGGCGGAGCACACGGTCTTGGCGCGTGTGCTGGAACTAACGGCGCAGGCGTTGCGTGAGAAGGCGCCCCTGGAGCGGACAGCGGATCGCTTGGCGCGTTATTTCCTCCCGGTGGTGTTGTCTTTGGCGGCGGTAACCTTTGTGGCGGCGTGGTGGTGGTATGGTGGCGGGAAAGTCGGGGCGTATGAGGCGGTCTATCCAGCGCTTTCGGTTCTGGTAGTGGCGTGTCCATGCGCCTTGATTCTGGCCACACCGGCGGCAATCGTGGCAGCGCTGGGCCGATTAGCCGGCACAGGCGTGCTGGTTAAAGGGGGCGCGGCTCTGGAACGCCTGGCCCAGGTACAAGCTATCGCCTTCGACAAAACTGGCACGCTGACGCAAGGACGCTTGCAACTACAGCGGATCGTGCCGTTGGCAGAGGGGGTCAGCGAAGAAGAGGTGTTGCGCTGGGCGGCGGCAGCTGAACTGCGTAGCGAACATCCGCTCGCCCAGGCAATTGTTGGGGCGGCGCGGCAACGCCAGCTCCAGATCCCCGACGTCGAGGATTTTCAAGCACATCCCGGTGCAGGCGTCAGCGCCCGCGTGGCGGGGCGCAGCGTCGTGCTGGGAAGCTGGCGGTTTATCACAGAACAAGGGATTGCCGTTCCCGCTGAACTGGCCGCAGCGTTAGCGCAATTAGACGCGGCGGGCGAAACGGCGTTGGTGTGTGTGGTGGACGGTGAAGTATTGGGGGCGCTCGGGACCAGCGACACCATGCGCGCCGAAGCTCCCAGCGTAGTCCGCGAACTACGGGAGTTGGGGCTGGAGCCAATCCTGCTGTTGACAGGCGACCGCCAGGCCGCAGCGCAGCGCATCGCGGAGCAGGTCGGCATTACGGAAGTTGCGGCGGAACTGTTGCCGGCTCAGAAAGCGGAGCGATTGGAGCGTTTGCAGCAACAGGGGCGAAAGGTGGCTATGGTCGGGGATGGTATCAACGACGCGCCAGCACTGGCCCGGGCCGACGTTGGCATTGCCCTGGGAAGCATCGGCGCCGATGTTGCCGCGGAGGTCGGCGATATTGTCTTGATGGGCGATCCGCTCAAACCCCTGCCGCTTCTGGTACGACTGGCCCGGCAGACGGCCCACATCATTCGGCAAAACATCATCTGGTTTGCCTTTGGCGTCAATGCGGTGGGCATAGTGCTGACGGCGTGGTTGATGCCGGCCTGGTCGGAGACGGCTCGGCACCGTTCGCCACTATGGGCAGCCATTTACCATCAAATCGGTTCCGTGGCCGTGCTGCTGAACGCCATGCGCTTGTTGTGGTTTGAACGGCCGAGCCAGTGGCACTGGTGGCGGTGGGTACAGGATCGGGCCGAAGCCTTGGACCACTGGCTCGAGTGGGTGAGCTGGCATGAGGCCATGCATTGGGCCGAGCACCACAAACGCGGACTGACGGTGGCGGCGGCAGTGCTAGCAACACTCTTCTACCTGGCAACGTGCATCGTGATCATCGGGCCGGATGAAATCGGTCTGGTCAACCGCTGCGGACGGGTGCTGGAGGAACCTTTGCCGCCGGGCTTACACTGCCGTTGGCCCTGGCCGTGGGAACGCATCTGGCGGGTCAAACCTGACCGGGTGCAGACAGTGCAAGTCGGTTTTCGCACTGCGGCGAGCGGGCTGGCGCCTATGACCTGGAGCAGTCCGCACGGGGATGGCCCGGGGTCCGACCGCGAAGAGGCTTTGATGATCACGGGCGACCGGGTGCTGGTCGAGTTGCAGGCAGTGGTGCAGTACCGGATTGCAGACGCCCGACGCTTTTATTTCCGCGTGGCCGATCCCGAAGCCCTATTGCGGGCGGAAGCGGAGTCGGCTTTACGGGAGGTAGTGGCGCAGAGCGATTTTCTCCGCCTGCTGTTAACTGCGCGCGAGGAGCTGCAGCGGTTGGCCTTTGCTCGGCTGGCGCAGCGCGTGGATCGTTTGGGTATAGGCGTGGTTGTGGACGCGGTGGCCGTGCAAGATTTGCACCCGCCGCCAGAGATTGTGGACGCTTATTACGACGTAACCCGCGCGCTGCTGGAACGCAATCGGCGGATCGTCGAAGCCCATCGCGAGGCGGAAGCATCCATTTCGGCCGCTAAAGTGGAGGCCAGCAAGTTGGTGGCCCAGGCGGAAGCTGACCGCCATAGCACCATTCAGCGGGCACGTGCCGAAGCTCAGGCGATCGTGGAGCTGGAAAACTCCATTCGCCTGGTGGGGGTGCGCGACATGACCTGGCCTACCTGGCCTGTCGGCGATAGCGCCCATCCGTTGGGGCTGGCGGCGAATCTGTATTGGGCCAACCTCAACAATCATCACGACCCAGCGCTGAACTGGTCGCTGACGCGATTGCGGCGGATGCTGGAACTAGCCGGGCAAGCACTGGCTGGCAAACCGCGGCTCATTCGCGATCCGCAACTCAAAGGCCGCCTCCACGTCCTGCCGGATGTCTTTCGGCCGCGCATCGTCCTGCCCGGGGAGGCGTTTCCGCCCCGCCGCCCCTTGCAAGAGGAGAAATAACAACTTTTCCTGGAGCCTGGCACCATGCGGCGAATCCTGAGCATTCTGCTGTGCATCCTGATTGCTGCTTGGAGCGTGTACAGTGCTGTCATTTTCGTGGACCAGGGGGAAGTGGTTTATGTGACCCGCTTCGGGGAACATCGTGCCACCTATGATGGCGAAATCGAGGCTGGCTTTCATTGGAAGTGGCCCTGGCCGATCGAAAGTGTTCTCCGCCTGGATCGGCGCGTGCAGGTACTCGATATCCCAACGCAGGAATTGCTCATCCGCACCGGCAGCCACAGTGCTTTGCCTAGGGAAAACCAGCCGCACTTCGTCCTGGCCGAGGAATCTGGTTCAGGTTTGCGGGAGCCCGTGGCCACGCAGCAGGAGACGCCCTTACGCTTGACCTTCGACGTCTACGTCGTCTGGCGCATCGCCACGCGCGACGCCCAGGCTCTAGAACCATATCGCCGCGACCCGGTTAATGCATTCTTGCGGAGTTTCGGCACCCCCGACCGTGCCCAGGCCTGGCTGCGCAATCAGCTTATCAGCCGGCTCAAGGTGGAACTGGCAGACTTGACCTACAGCCAACTCGTCAATATCGACCCGCAGAAACGCACGGTGAACACCGTGCTGCAAAACCTGCTCCACCGCCCGTATGAACGCGAACCCGGCGATCCGCAGCGGCTGAGCTTGCATGAACGCGCCTTACATTACGGCATCGAGATAGTGGATGCGCAGCTGCGGCGATTCAATCACCCAGTGCAAGTGCGCAAGCAAATCTTCGAGCAGATCGCCGAGCAACAACGGCGCCTCGCTCAGCGTTTTCGCAACCAAGGCGAGGAGCAAGCCCAGGAGATTCGCGCTGCTAGCTTGAAAGAGGTGAGCAAGATTCGCACGGAAGCGGAAACCCGTCGGCGGGCCTTGGAAAGCGAGGCGCAGAGCGAAGCTAACCGCATCTTGAATGCCGTTTACCGCGAAGCACCGCTGGCTTACGAACTGCTACTGTACCTGGATTTTTACCGCGAGTGGCTAGGCGATGGCCGCACACAAATGATTCTCTCGCTCGATCATCCGCTGCTGAAGTGGCTCCGCGATTTACCGAACCTGGCGCCCGCTCACAAAGAAGCACGCTCGGCTGCACCGCCAAATAATATCGCCCAGCCCCCACGATAATCACGCTGCCGGAGATAGCGGTACTATAAATGGCCACCGATTTTTCGCTGATACAGGCCAGAGCAGGCTGCCATCCGCACTGCAATTGTCAGTCCCCCACCTAGGCAAACGGGTATTGGCTTTTGGCAGCGCAGGTCGCAGCGATCTGATGTCCAGTGCCCTCAGTCAATTGTCGCGAACAAAGATGGCGAGGTGAGACGATGCTGCGCTGGCTGGGAACGCTGATCCTGATTGGGCTGCTGGGATACCTGGCGACGGGAATATTCCAGGTCAACGCTGGCGAACTGGCGGTCGTGCAACGCTTTGGTCGAGTGCACCGCGTTTGTGGCCCTGGGCTGCATTGGGGGTTGCCCTGGGGATTAGACCGCGTCACCTATGTACCCCTGCAGCACCAAGAACTCCGCCTCGGTTTTGAGGCGGGCGAAGAACGCATGCTCGAAGTCGCACCGCCAGGGCAGTTGCTGACCGGCGACGACAATCTCGTCAATGTGCAGGCAACCGTCTTCTTTCGCCCCGACCCTGACCAAGTGGCCGATTATGTACTGCATCGAGAGCGCGTGCTGCCGCTGGTCATTCGCGCTGGAGAGGCGGCGCTCGCGGATGTTTTTGCTACCCAGCCCATCCAGGAAATCCTGCTCAATCGTGCCCGCCACCTCGAACCAGAAATCCATCGCCGCATTGCTCAATATCTCAAACCGTATCGGCTCGGGATCGTGATCGAGGCGGTAACGCTGGCTACGCCGCAGCCTCCCGAAGAGGTCGCCGAGGATTTTCAGGCGACCACCGTAGCAATGTCCCAGGCGGCACGGTTGCAGGAAACCACCCGTATGGAAGCGGAGTTGGCCCGTTCTCGTGCGCTGCAGGAGGCCCATGCCACGGTCACCCAGGCGGAAAACCAGAAGCGGGAGAAGATCGCCCAGGCTTGGTCGCAGGCATATCGGCACCGGGAATTATGGCGCAGTTTAGCGGAATCGCCTGACTCGCACAAAGCCGTGCAAGCCTACTACGTGCGGGAACTGGCCAAGGTGCTCCGCACCATGCAGTTGCGTCGGCTTAGCGATGGGGAGAGTGATTTTTATTTCGTTACCCCAGCTCAGGAACCGTGAAGCTCAGGCGTAGAGCTCAATAGCCTTGATAATCTCCCCCAGATCGTTGGGCACCTGGACAGAACGGTTGGCAAAGGTCGGTCGGCGTACGCCCCGTTTGCCCAGCACTTCTTCAAACATCTGCGGGTCGGTGCTGTGATAGGCCACGGTGGCTGTAGGATCTTTGAGTTGGTGGCCGGTCAAGACGCACACCACCCGTTCATCCTTGCTGATCACCCCTTCCTGGCGCAGTCGCTTTAGTCCCGCAACACTGGCGGCACTGGCCGGTTCGCATCCCAAACCGTGCACTCCTACCTGAGCCTTGGCATCTAGGATTTCCTGGTCTGTAACTTCGCGGACCACTCCGTCACACCATTCCAAGGCACGCAAGGCTTTCGGGAGGTTGACGGGCTGATTGATTTCGATCGCGCTGGCAATCGTGGAGGCGCGACGATGCTGCGCCTGTAATTGCTGGAAAAACTCTTGAACTTGTTGGCGTGGCCAGGCCCCTGCTCGCCAGCGTATCCCCTGCTCTTCGTAGAGCTGATAAAGCGTATTTGCGCCTGCGGCGTTGATGACTGCCAGGCGCGGTAACCGCGAAATCAGGCCGAGTTGTTGCAGCTCGAAAAACGCTTTGCCGAAGGCGCTGACATTGCCCAGGTTTCCGCCCGGCACAATCACCCAGTCCGGCACCTCCCAGCGCAGCCCCTCTAACACGCGATACATGATGCTTTTCTGGCCTTCCAAGCGAAACGGATTAATGCTGTTGACCAGGTAAATGCCCAGCTGCTGGCTAACCTGCTGCACCCGCTGCATGGCATCGTCGAAATCGCCCGCGATCTGGATGGTGAGCGCCCCGTGATCCAGCGCCTGGGCCAGTTTGCCGTAAGCGATCTTCCCCGACCCAATAAAAATGATCGCCCGCATCAGCCCAGTCGCCGAACAGAACACTGCCAGCGAGGCACTGGTGTTGCCTGTGGAAGCGCAAGCGGCCCGGCGAGCTCCTACCATTCGCGCGTGGGTAAACGCTGCCGTCATCCCGTTGTCCTTGAAACTTCCCGAGGGATTCAACCCCTCATATTGCAGGTACAGCCGGCCGCGGTTCATGTTGACATAACCGCATAACCCGTCGGCTTGCTGCAGAATCGTCTGCCCTTCCCCGATCGTCATAATCCAGCGTGGTTCGGCAAAGGGGAGCAGTTCCCGAAACCGCCAAACCCCGCTGCAGGATAAGGGATCCTGACGCTCTGCCCAGCGTTGTTCGAAAAACCGCAACGATGGCGGCACGGGCAAGCGCGACCACTCGTAGGCCACATCTACTAAGCCGCCGCACCGCGGACATAGGAAGCGTGTGTCGTCCACGGCCAACGTACCAGCACAATCGGGCTGAATGCAGCGCTGATAGATTCGTTCGCTCACGATGGCAGCTTCCTGATGACACGTGCGGCTATTTTGAGCATAGCTATCCAGTGTTTACCAAGCAAGGCGACGGCCGAGGACAACCTGGCCCCTCGCTTTTTTCGGAGTTTCCCATGCTGCGGGCTTGGGGCATTGCCCAGAACCGCTTCTCTTGGTACACTGTAATAGACCACCTTCCACTTCGCACCCGGTCGCCCGCTCACGGAGGTTGTCGCTATGGATGCCTTCCTGAATTTCGTCCGCGATCACTGGCATTTTGCGATCATTATGTTC